>JACCZO010000493.1 GCA_013695925.1 Chthoniobacterales bacterium | reverse complement strand
GCCGCGAGATATTCCGGATCGGTCAGGTCGCCGCTGGTCGCTTCGGCGAGCTCAAAGATTTCCTGCCCGAAGTATTTCATCTCCTCCGGGCAATGCGCGAGATCGAACGCGATCAGGTCGGCGAGGGTGCGGATCGAAGTGTTCCCGAGAGTCGCGAGGTATTCCGCGATCTGGACCTTGAACTCGAAGAGCAGAACCGTGAATTCGGCATCGAAGTAAGCATTGGAATCGCCGGTATCCGTATGCACGATCGTTGCCCCGAGGCTTTGCATGATATCGAGCGCCGGCTCGACGATGTCGATGATGTCGTCTTCGCCACCATAACCGGGCGTGAAGTAGCGTTTGTCCATACCGATGCGTGCTCCGCGCAACGCGCCGCGCCGGAGAAACTGGGTGTAATCGCGTGGCACCTTGTGCCCGATGACTTCGCCAAAAGGCGATTGCATGACCCCGAGCATGATGGCCGCATCAGTCACCGTGCGGCACATCGGACCCGCCGTGTCCTGGCTGTGCGCGATTGGAATAATGCCATCCTGCGAGACCAGACCGACTGTCGGCTTGAGGCCGACGACCAGATTATTACCCGCGGGACAGACCACCGAACCATCCGTCTCTGTCCCCACAGCAGCGGCGCAGAGGTTGGACGCCGCGGCAGCGCCCGAGCCGGAACTCGAGCCGCAAGGATCGAAATCGAGGCGGTAAGGGTCGCGCGTAAATCCGCCGCGCGCGCTCCAGCCGTTGAAGGGGGCGAAGCCGCGAAAGTTGGCCCACTCGGAGAGATTCGCCTTCCCGAGAATGACGGCGCCGGCGGCCCGCATCCGCGCGACGATGACTGAGTCCGACGGCACCTCGCTGCCGACGAGCGCGAGCGAGCCCGCGGTCGTTTCCATTTCATCGTCGGTGGCGATGTTATCCTTCACCAGCACGGGAATGCCATGCAATGGACCGCGCAATCGCCCGCTCTGTCGCTCGGCATCGAGGCGGGCCGCGATCGCGAGCGCGTCGGGATTCGTCTCGATCACCGCGTTGAGTACGGGATTCAGTTGCGCGATCCGGCTGAGATAGGTCTGAGTAAGGCCCTGGCTCGTCAGCGCCCCTGAGGCCATCAAAGCCTGAAGCTCAGGGATGGTCGCCTCGATGATCGGCCCGTCATGGCCGAGGACCGCGGCGCCGGCGTTCTGGAAAAAGGCGGTGAATCCTCCGGTCAAGAGCGCCGCACCGCCGGCCAGCGTCGTCCCCACAAACTCCCTCCGGCTGACGCCATTGAGACCGGATCCTGGCTGATCCTGCGCCTCCGTCTTCATGAAAAAACGGTCCGACGGCGCCTGAGCCTGTCAATTCGAAATTTTGCCTAACGACCGGCGCAATAACCGTCGCCTGGCGGCGAAAACCGTATTCCAGGGTGAAGAATTGCGGATTCAGATGCGCCAGCGGTCCGCGCAACCTGGCCAGTTCTTCTTCCGGCCATGGATTTCAAGGCGACTGAGGGAGGCGAGCTTATGCGGCGATTACCACCGCGCCGGCCGCCGCTGGCGAGCACGAAGTGCAGAGTGCTGACCGTGCCCGCTGCGCCTAGAGGGAGCGAGCGAGCAGGTAAAGCCAGTTGCCGGCGAGAAGGGCAATGGCGAGCGCCCGCAGGAACAATTTCTCGCCCGCCGAGAACCGAAAACGAAAGCGCGCCGCGCCCGTCATGAGGATGGCGCAGGCATAAAGATCAAAAAGGAGGAGAGCGCAGAACGCGAGGAAGACGAGGGGATTGAAAAAGAAGGAAGCGGCGAAGTGGCCGTGCAGAAACTGATAAGCGGCGCGGGTAGCGCCGCAGGTCGGACAGGGCAGGCCGGTAAGAGAATGAAAGACACACTGCGGAGTGGGGAGCCGGGCGGCGAACCACAGCCCGGCCAGGGCAACTGTGCCTAACGAGACAAGGAGCCAGAGGAGCTCGTGGTCGATTTCGCGAGAGGCGCGAGAATGCCGGCAGGCCTGCATCGAAGAGCGAAGAATTAATGGTGATTCCCGACCAGCGCACCGAGGGTCCCAAACATGACCCCGAGCACGAGGCCGGCACCGCAGCAGATGACTAACGGCAGAAAGACCGCCAGGACCGCCTTGCCGGTGGTGGTCTCATGGGCGCGGGCCAGGCCGATGCATTCCACGACCAGGCACCAGAGTCCCGCAATCACCCCGCCGCAGACCGGCACGATCATGAGGGGATAAGTCGAACCGACTGAGAAACAGAGGACTCTCAGCGTCGTCTCATAGCTCCGTTTCGCCCCGCCCACCAGCATGAGGCAGAGGTGTACGATCCCGGCTCCAATAAAGAGCCCAAGCGTGAGCACGATCGGAAAAAAGATCAGGGCGAAGATGCCGCCAAACCCGAATCCGAGCAAACCACCGAGCGCATTGTGATCACCCAGCGCTCCAAGCGATCCGATGAAGAGACTGAAGATAAAGTAGAAGACCCAACCAATGCTTCCGCCGATCACGGCATAAATCAGCGGATCCACCAGCCCGCCTTCCGGTTTCATATTCGCAAATGCAACGCTCGGATTTAGTAGAACGAGTTTGAGTGTCTCGAAGAAGGCCGAGAAGAAACCAAGTTCCTGACGGCGCTCCCAGGGGAGGCCGCTCTGTGCGCCGATCACTTCGACGGTGGCGGGTATGGCGGCGTCCGCTGCTCCTGCGCTGTCGGCGGCGGGAAATTGTGAGAGGGGGAGCCAGGTAGGCATGCCTTCCCGCCAGAAAAGATCCGTCGGGAGGAAGCGACCGCTTTGCAGGCCCTCCCTGATCTCTTCTTCCGCAAAGATTCCCAGCTTAGTCTCACCGCGATTGACTTGGATGTTGGCCATGGCCCGGTTTTAACGGGCGGCCCGCGGCACGTCAATCACCGATCCCCCAGATCGAAAACCTCGAAGCTGCCCGCAGTCATTTTGCCGCCGTGACGGATGCGGACCAACGGCCGGCCTTTCAAATCGCTGCTGCTGCGCGCATGGTCGAGGTGCTGGAAAGCGACGGCACGCATGTCGCACAGGTCTTCCTGCAGACGCGAAACCTCGCGGCGCTTGCGCCTGATCTCGGCGGTGAAATTTTTGAGTGCAGCTTTAGTCATACGCTTCGCGGCGGTGAAGAACACGATGCACAACTGACGGTGGGTTTCTCAAGATCGAACAGCACGCGGTAGTCACCGCAGCGGAGCCGATAATCGCAATCGAAGTTCGTCAATCGTTTAATGTCGCCGTGCAAACCCATGTTCGAGTCGCGACACCTTTGCCACGATTTGCCGCGCGAAACGTTTGGGGATGCGGCGCAGATCCTGGGAGCGCCGGCTCTGTATACTCAATATCCATGCCTCGATCGCAACGCTCACGCACGGGCCCGATCAAACAAGCATTTCGCTGCAGACAATCCTCGAAACCGCGCGCTCGATCGCTTCGAATTCCTCGTCGATCTTCGGTAGCTCGCTTTGGTTCAACCCCAGCTTCGCCACCCGGCTCTCGTAATAGATCGGCATCCCACGGCGCATGGAACGTTTCTTCCTTCTACATTCAACCTTCTGACCTTCTTCGGCGTGCGGGAGCGAGTCGCGCAGATTGCGCGCGAGCCCGTCGATCAAGTCGTATTGGCTGCGGTGCGCTTCATCCGCGCTGACGACGATGTTCCGCCGGTTGCTCAGCGCGCCGCCGTTTTCCTCCCGGGTAGGGTGGGCATCCTGCCCGCCGGACGACGCATCTTGCGTCGTCGCACTTTAGTCATGCGTTTCCGTCCCTTCCCCGCGGGAAGTTCGTCCAGGCGAGACGCCCGGACCGGCGGGCGAGACGCCCACCCTACCCTGGAACTGGCCGAAGAGTTGATCGTCCAGGTCGTTTCGATCGGCCAGGAAAACCAGCGTCGGATTCTCCATCGCCGGCTCTTCGATGATGCAGCCCGGTCATGTAGCCCTGGAGACCGGAGTAATCGAGGATGCGGTGCAGGCTGCATTTAAAGTAGATGTAGTAGACATCCTCCTGCCACTGAAATTCTCCGGAGCCTGATTCCTCAGTCGCGAACTGCGCCTTGCGAGCCATCGGAATCTTTAGTTCGGATCGGCGCGCGCCGCGAATCTTCGCAGGGCAAGAAAATCGATGTTGTGGCGGGACCGGCTCCCGAGCGCGAGGTCGGCGCATATCTCGCCGATGACGGGCGCGAATTTGAAACCGTGGCCGGAAAATCCGCCGCACAAGATCAAGCCGGGATGAGCGGGATGCCGGTCGACCACGAAATGGCTATCGGGCGTAAGGGTGTAGGGGCATGGCCTGGCGGTGCGGAAGGTTGCGCTGGCCCCCGGCATCCATTTGTCGAGCGCGCTTACGACCGGGGCGATGTCGCGTGCCAGATCAATCTCACGGACGAGATGCGCGGCGTCGGTCAGGTCGCCGTGGGCGTGGAAAGCTACCTTTACGCCGTCGCCGAAATCGGGAAAACCATAAAGGGGCGCAGGCAGGCCAGCGCGATCGAGGAGGAAAGCCGGGAAACGACCGGCGTTGTAAACATCAGTCGCTGGTTCAAACCAGGCCTGGACGTTGCGCTGGACCCGGATGGCCACCCCCAGCCTACCGAGAGTTTCCTGAAACCATGGGCCTAACGACAGGACGAGGGCGCGGCTTTCGATGCGGTCACCGTCCGCCAGCCTAACGACAACGCCATCGCCTGTCACTTCCCAGTTTTCCAGAGCGCTTCCAAAACGCATTTGCGCACCGGCGTGGCTCGCCTCGTCGAGGTGCGCCTGGACGCATCGTTCCGGATCGAGGACGCCACCGTCCGGCTCAAAGGCGCCGATTTCATCATCCTGCACACGCAGCATGGGATAACGGGTGCGAATTTCCCGCGTGGTGAGGGACTCGAGTGGAAGATCGTGCTCGCGGGCGGCCCGTTGCGCGCCGGTGATGATCTCCGCCGCTTCGTGTCCCACCATGAGCAACCCGGTGATTTGAAGTAATTCCCGGCCGGTGCGGTGTTCGAGCTCGCGCCACAGGTCGTAGGCACGGAGGAGCAATGGAACGTAGGCCGGATCTTCGAAGTAGGCCTTTCGAATCATCCGGCTTTTGCCCTGCGAAGATCCGAGATCATGTCCGCGCGCGAATTGCTCCAGCCCGAGCACCGATGCGCCACGGCGCGCGCAATGGGCGAGAATGGCGCTGCCCATTGCCCCGAGGCCAACCACTACGACGTCGTAGCGCATGCCCGACCATCGGCCAGCAAAGAAAACCGCGCTACTCCCTCTGGCGCCTTGCATTGCGACGGAAGGGATTCGTGGGGTGATCGGCTGAGCGCTGCGTCGCCTATCGAGACGAAGCTCAGTCCCAACTCATGAAGTCGATCTCGCCCGTTTTCGCTGGGGCGCGCTTGTCGTTGCCGAGGACTTTGCGGGCTCCGCCGCTGACATCCTTCATCGGCTTGAGATCGCCCAGTTCCCTTGGCTTTTTCGTCTCCTTCGGCGCTGGTTCCTTTTTTGGTTCGGGCATGGTGTTCGACCAACTATCGACCCGCGGATCGGGATATTTTGCCTAACGATGAGCGTCGCATCACAATGTCTGGTGGAATTCTAAAGCTGCCGGAAATGACGGTTCCTTGTCGAGCACGAAGATCGCTCCGCGGCCCTTGACACTCGCAGAGCACCGGGCCTGCCAGAGTCGCAGGGGACGGTGCGCGTGCACCGGACCGGAGATTGGGCAGAGCTTCGTTTTGCCAAAGCGCGGCAAGAAGAGTCTAAAACTTTTCAATTCCAAGCGATGTCCCGGGTGTCGCCTGGGATTCCGATTGGAGAGGGTGCCGTGCGACGCTGGCTTGTAAATTGCTAGTTCCCGACGACGCCATCGATTTGAGGACGAACTTGGGAAACCGCAAGCCTTCCTGATCGCGTAGCCACACAGGCTCGCGAAACTCCGCCAAACAGCTCTCGAATAGCCGCCGCACACCTCTCGCAGTCGGGACTGGTGGCGAGGAGAAACGGCCTGCGATCGGGACACTGACGTGGACGCGGAATTTAGTTCTGGCGGCGTTGCGGGTTTGGGAATTGAAGCGCGGGTTCCACAGCTGACGCAGTCCGCGCTCTGAACCGCTCACCATCCGTCGATGTCGCAAAACTGGCACTTTCTCGTCACTGAAGCGTAACAAACGACCGCTACGCTTGCTTCAGCAGCGGGCATCCGCCATTCGTAATGACATAGAGACTCCTTAGGTGGTCTCCCCAGGCGACATGAATTCATGAATCCGCCTTCTACTGACGAAAACCACATTTCCGATAATTCAATGCCTCCGCGTCTCTCGCCCAAGCCGAGGTCGAAACGCCGCTCGAAGCAAGCGAAACCGACCGACTCCTCTCCCGTGACCGAGCCCACTCTCCCGGCCATCGGAACGTTGGCGCGCACGCGCAGGCTGATTCTCGCCGCCCTGCGGGTTTGGGAATTAAAGCGCGGGATCCGCGAATACTAGCTCCAGCGACAACCGTGGGCTGAAAGCGCGACTACGGCTTCAGGTAAGCGGGATCTATTCGATATCCGGCGTCTGGCACGAAGCAATGGCGATCCCGATCGCCGCTTCTGCCAGATAAACCGCCCGCGCTGTCTTGGGATGCTCCGCCAGTTCTTCGGTCGCGGCCCGCGCCAACTGAGGTCCAAAATGCCAGAGAACCGAATGCCAGCGCGGCTTCAAGAGTCCCATCACGCCATCACCGATCAGGAAGAGCGCACCCAGTTGAATCAGGCGGCGGGTCATCAAATTGTTGGTCATCGAATTGTATCGAGTGTCCCGCGACAACTTTCAAATTGATCGTCGTCCCAGCGCAGGCGGTCACTGTGGCAGCCCGCGGGCGAAGGCATCGCTTTTCCGCTCTGCCTGGGCCTGGTTATGTTCCTCAAGCGTCTGTTGATCGATGGGGGGCCCGATCGCGCAGCCGCCCTGGAACAAAACAACGGCAACGCAACAAGAGAGCAGAAAGAGCTTCATAAAAGGTCGGATAACTTGCCTCGTAACCAGGACCAATCCACTTGGATTTTCCAAATTTGGAACTCAGGACGCGCCGCTCATCGCGGCGACGATTTCTCATCCTTTCGCCAGGTCCGCCGGGCTGAGAACCAATCGTTCGACTCGCTCGTTCCGCGCCAGCGCAGCGACAATCTCAGGCACGTCAGCCAGGGTCACCTTGCCGTAAAAGAAATGGTCCGGCTCGACCAGGATCGTGACGCCGCTTGAGCATTGATCCAGGCAGCTGCTTGCGCAGATTCGCGCCTTTAGTCCGGCAAGGCCGGCGGCGGTGAGTTGCTCCTTCAGGGCCTGTCGGACGTCGATCGAGCCGCGGGCCGTGCATGATCCGCGTGGGTCATCGGCGGCCCGTTGATTGGTGCAGACAAAAAGATAACGCTCGCGCTGCGCCATACCTAACGAATCCTAGGCACTCGATTTCGGTGGCGGCGGCGTTCGCTTTTCCGGCGTCTCCTCCGAGCGATTCGCGGGAGACTGCTGATTCCGCGCTTCCTCCTGGAGTTTGCCGAGATAAGTCGGCAGATCGAGACCGGCATTGCGCGCCAGTTCGTGCAGCGGAGGCAGTGCGCCAATCAGACCGGAGAGGAAATCGGCGGTTCCAGTCTTGCCGTCGGCGTTTTTGCCGCCGTCCCACACTGTCACCTTGTCGATCTTCAGGTTGGAAATCGCGCTCACCTGCTCACGCACGAGGTTGGGCAGCTGTTCGGTGATCAACATGTTTTGCGCCCCATTCGCGCCGCCACAGGTGTCGATCAGGTCGCGGAACCCAGCCGCTTTTTTGGTCAGGATCGCCTGTGCGCCTTCTGCCTCTGCTAATAACCGCGCTTTGAGTCCTTCGGCCTCCGCTTTCCGAACGAAAAGCAGACCGTCCGCTTCGGCTTGCTTGACCGCTCGCTGGCCGTCGGCCGCGCCTTGCTGGGTGCGGCGCGTCTGTTCGGCTTGCGCTTCGGCTTCGACGAGAAGCCGATCGCGCGAGATTTCTGCCGGCACGACGACGTTGGCATACTGTGTGGCCTTGTCGCGCTCGGCGCGCTGCGACTCCGCTATTTGTTCGGAGGCGTAAGCTTCTTCGAGAGATCGAGCGCTAGCCACCTTTTCCGCCGCCGAAGCGAGGCGCTCGGCTTCCGCTTCCTTGCTCCGGCGATCTGCATTGGAATTTGCGATCTCGACTCCGGCCACGTTTTCGCCCTTTGTCGCCGTCGCGTTGGCGTTTGCGACCTGGATGCGCTGATCGCGCTGGGCTTCCGAGGCGCCGATCTGCCCGTCGCGATCGGCCTGCGCGACTTTGATTCGCGCTTCGTTGATCGCCTTCGAGGCCGCTTCCTGCCCGAGCGCGTCGATGTAACCCGAAACGTCGGTTACGTCCTGGATGTTTACGTTGATCAAACGCAGGCCGACTTTTTTCAGTTCGACTTCCACACCGCTCGCGATGTTGGCGATGAGTTTGTCTCGATCGGAGTTGATCTCCTCGATGTTCATCGTCGCGATCACGACGCGCATCTGACCAAAGATGATGTCTTTCGCGAGTTCTTTGATCTCAGTCAGCTGCAGCCCGAGCAGGCGCTCGGCGGCGTTTTCCATTACCCCGGGTTCAGTCGCGACGCCGACCGTGAAGGTAGACGGGGTGTTAACGCGAATATTCTGCTTCGACAGCGCGCCCTGGAGATTGATCTCGATCGGCATCGGCGTGAGATCGAGGAATTGAAAATCCTGGATGATCGGCCAGATGAAGGCCGCGCCCCCGTGCAGGCAGTGGGCCGATTTGCCGCTGCTCACTTTTCCGTAAACCACCAGGATGCGGTCCGACGGGCATTTCTTGAAGCGCGAGGCAAAGGCGATGAGGGTGCCGAAGACGATAATGATTGCAGCGGCGGCGAGGAAGAGAATATCGAGATTGGAAGAGACGGGAAGTTGCATCGTTAGGCGTTAGGCGATCGGATTGGTGAGTGGTTCGACGAGGAGTGTGCTGGCGCCGATCAGCTCGACGACGCGCGCCTTGCTACCGGGTTTCAAATCGCGCTCTGCTTTGGTGTAGGCCTCGGCCATCATGAGGCGGCCCTGGAGCATCAATTCGATCTGGCCGCCACCCCGTTCTGCGCCCGGGATGGTGGTATAGACCGAACCGACGACTCCGATCGCATTCTGGTAGTCGAGATTTCCACTGCTCTGCAGGCGAAGCAGGTTGTGAATGAGAAAGGCGGTCACGAGGAGAAAGAGAATTCCGGTCGTCATTCCACCCGCGATCGCGACCGGGACGGAGTAACTGTGATTCAAAAGAATCACCCCGGTCCACCCGAATCCGACAAAAAAGGCGGTGATGGTGCGAACGCTGAGAAAACTCAGCCCGGATGAGTGATCGCCGTGGGAGAGCTCAGCGTCGTGGTGCGAATCGATCCCGACGAAGGTAAGAAGAATCTGAATGAGCAGGATCAAGATCGAAGCCAGCCCGATCGCGTAGAAGATCTGCTTTTCGAGCAGGAGGGAACTCCACCAATCAATCATATGGTAGAAGAACGCGAACTCATCTCACAGGGAGCGTGAGAGATTTCCCGCCCGACTGCAAGCATCTTCCGTCCGGCTCGCCTAGGCGGGAGCGTGGGCGCTCTGCCGGTGATATTCGACGAGGCGAAAGCCCCAGCCGATGAGAGTCGCGAGTTCCTTGTCGCGCGATTTTTTTTCTTCGAGAAACTTCTGCACCCTGTCTTTCAGAGCAGGCTGTCCCTCGGTTTCGTCGAGGATCTCGAAAATTTCCATCGACAACAGCCAGTCGTTAGGGTGCTCGGCCTGCTGCGTCTCCCAGATTTCGCCCAGTCGTTCGTAGCCAGTCTTGCGCGTCCGGATATCGCGCACCTGCTGGTAAAGGTTCTCGAGTTTTTTCCGCTTCGCGTCCGAGGGATTTTTGATCGTGCGCTCTTTCGGGATGAGCGCGACTTCGTTGTAAGCGTCCTTGTCCGCCGCGCCGTTGAAGACCGAAACGATCTTCTCGCCCACCGCCATGTCATAGGTTCCCCAGGCCGGATCGAACAAAACGCGATCGGCGAGTTTCGCCGTGCAATCCGAGAACGAAACCAGGAGCAGTTTGCCGTCCCGGCGCATGACCTTTTCGACTTTGCCTTCTACAACTACGCCGCTCTCGAATTCCAAACGCGCCGGTTTTCCTTCGCTAACCTCGGTTTCCTTCCAGTTCCCAATCGGCGATCCGAACCCATCTTTGTGAGAATCGCGCCCATGCCCCGGCAACTCTTTGTATCCATAGGCAAGCGCGCTCGGCCCGGTGCTTTGTAAATAAATCGGCTGATTATTCGCGCCCGTCCGAACCTCGGTGAACACACCGGTGACCTGCAGCCCGGACGAATATTCACAAGTGGTCACGTTCTTGCACCCGATCGCTTTCCTGATCCCTTCGAACCCTCCCACCCGAAAGGCCATCCTGCTCGCAAACTCCCGCAGCACGTCGCGCAGATGCACAAAGTCGCGACAGACAAAAAGCTGAGGTTGTTTGGTTGTGATGTCGAACGCCGTCTCGGCTGCTTCCAGTGAGTAGGCGATTTTTTTTACCCCTTCCTCGAGGCAACTGACCGATTCGCCGATCGAAGAGAGCAGCCCCGCGCCGTAGATTTTAGGTTTCTCAAGCGTGCCGATGAGGCCGTACTCAACCGTCCACCAATGGAGCCGCGAGAGGAGCGCCATCTCCGAAGGGTCACCGAGGTTCTTCTGGCCTTCCTCCACCTTGTGGGTCGCCTCCGCCAGCTCGTCTGGATCGGGATTCGGCAACTCCTTCAAAATCGAAAGATGCCGGATCGCTTCGTAAAGTTCGAAATCCTTCTTCGACGACATCGCCTTCGCTCCAATTTCGCCGAAGCGCTGGAGGTAATCAGAATATTTGCGATCGACAATGATGGGGGCATGCCCCGCGGCCTCGTGCACGATATCGGGCGCGGGGGTGTATTCGATGTGATTGAGCTGCCGCATGTCGCAGGCGATCACCAGCACCTTGTAGGCTTGGAATTCCATGAAGGCCGCCGGCGGAATAAACCCGTCCACCGCGACCGCGCCCCACCCGATTTTGCCGAGGATCTCGTTCATCTCGTCGATCCGCGGAATGCGTTCGAAGGAGATGCCAGTCTCGAGCAGGCCTTGGAAATAAACTTTGTGCGCGTACTCCTTCAGGAAAAAAGTGTTCTGCCGCATGATGAAGCGCCAGACCGCGTGATCCACCGGAGTGTAGTCGTCATACCGCTGGTCGACCGCAAACTGGAGCAGGTGTTTGGGGAGCGCGGCCACCGCCGCATTGTTCATCGGAATTCCTGTTTTCATCGCGTCACCTCGGAGTAAAATTCGCGGCTGCCTAACGATATCAACCGCATTCTCAATTTTATGGCCGAACGGGAAGAGGGGCAAGGGGCGATTCGACTGATGAGCCAGCGGTCGCTTCCATTCCGCGCCGCGACGGTCCTGGGGCCGGGGCTGGATGGGAAGGAACTGGCGGCCACTCCCGGGAGCGATCTGAGGAAGGTCGCCCTGACCCGGCTCTTACGGGGGCACGACCGTTTCGCAGGTCTGGCTGGCGGAACGCCTCTCCATGCGCAGCGCGGCCAACGTCAGCTAGCAGATACGGCGCGTCGGGACGGAGCCGATCAAAGAGAATGTGCCGAAAACTCTGGCAGCTTTCCTGAAGCGAGCGATGGATCGAGATTAGTGTGTCAAAGATATGCACACTGACCCACACACTGACCCCATTCCTCTGCACCCTCACCGTCCTGGGTGCACGGCTCCATTCCTCCAGCGCGGCCATCCCCTGCGCCTCGTAGCGCCCCTTCCATTTGTATCCCGTCTTCCGCGAGATGCCGAAGCTTTCGCACAGCTCCGCCATCGTAAACCGGTCGGTCGTCAGTAAACTCACAAATCTCTGTTTCTGTTCCATCGGTGACTCGTTTCTCCAAGGCATTCCTCACCCTCAAACTGTCACCCTTGTGCCCGGTCAATCTGTTACCGATGTTCCCGGTTCATACCCTGCACTCGGCGCACGCTGTGCATCGTCGCCGCTGACCTGTCGCCTCTCTTATGGCTCTCGCACATCTCACCGACGAACAAACCCGCACCTGGACTCGCGAACAGAAGGACCGTTGGTGGTTCGAGAATGTCTATCGCGGTGATCTGCCGCAGCTGACGATCCGCTCGGGACTGACGGGATTTTTTCTCGGCGGGATTTTGTCGGCGACGAATCTTTACGTCGGCGGCAAAACGGGCGTTACGCTCGGGGTCGGTCTTACCTCGGTGATCCTCGCGTTCGCGATGTTCCGCGCGATGGCGCGCGTGCGTCTCGCGAATGACTTTACGATTCTAGAAAACAACGCGATGCAATCGATCGCGACTGCGGCCGGTTACATGACGACGCCGCTCGTTTCGAGTCTGGCGGCTTACATGATGGTGACCGGCGTGATCGTGCCGTGGTGGCAAATGCTCGTTTGGATGACAATCATGTCGCTTGTCGGCGTGCTCGTGGCGTTCCCGATGAAGCGGCGGTTCATCAACGAAGATCAGCTGCCGTTCCCGGAAGGGCGCGCCTGCGGCGTGGTGCTCGATGCGCTTTATCACGGCGCCGCGGGCGAAGGCGTATACAAGGCGAAGCTGCTCGGGATCACCGGGGGGCTGACGGCGCTCTATCAGTTCCTCGTCAGCGATGGCCTCCAGCGGCTCGTGCAATTCAGTATGCTGCGGCTGAATCGGTTCTTCGGAATGACGGAAGCGTGGCACTTCCACGAGCGTCTCGACGATTACTACTACATGCTCGCCGCGAAGTGGGGGCTGTGGACGCCGAAGATCATGGGCACGGATTTTCGGACGCTCGGTCTGCGGCTCACGCTCGATGCCGCGATGCTCGGCGTCGGCGGGCTGATGGGGATCCGAGTCGCGACCAGCGTAGTGCTCGGCACCGTCGTCAACTTCATGGTCCTGGCGCCAATCATGATCGCCCGTGGCGACATTGCGCCGCGACTCGGTCCAACCGGCGCTGTTGTTCCTCTCAGTCGCGCAGAGATCGTGAATCAGTGGTCACTCTGGTGGGGCGTGACAATGATGGTGGTCGGTTCGCTCATCGCGCTCGCGGGGCGCCCGGAGATTTTCACCAGCGTCTTCAAGAACCTGACCGGCAGGAAAAAGGCGAAGCAGCCAGGCGACGATGTCTTGAAACACATCGAGGTGCCGCTCTGGATTTCGTTCGTCGGCGTGCCCGTGCTGAGCGTGCTCGGCTGTTACGTTACCCATCTCTTCTTCGGCGTGCCGATGTGGCTCGCGCTGCTTTCGTTGCCGCTCATCTTCGTGCTCACGATTATCTGCACGAACTCAATGGCGCTCACTTCGTGGACGCCCACCGGATCGCTGAGCAAGATCACGCAGTTCACGATCGGTGCGATCGATCGCGCGAATCCGGCCTCGAACCTGATCACTGCCGGCATGACGGCCGAAGTCGCGTCGAACGCCGGCAACCTGCTCTCCGATATCAAGCCCGGCTACATGCTCGGCGCAAAACCGCGGCAGCAGGCGTGGGGTCACGCGATTGGCATTGTCTCCGGCGCGCTCGCGGCCACGCCGTTGTTCTTCGTCCTCTTCATGCAACCGGATGCTGCCGGTGTTCGCTCCACGGCCACCATCGCGTCCGATCAATTTCCGATGCCGGCCGCATTACAGTGGCGTGGCGTCGCGGAGTTGATCCAACGCGGTGTCGCGACGCTGCCGGCTTCGGCGATTTACTCAATGATCGGCGCGGCAATCGTGGCAGCGTTCATTGAGATCATGACGATCATCCGGCGCCGGCCATTCCCGCTCTCTTCCGTCTCGATCGGCCTCGGTGTGATTCTGCCGCCTGAGTACTGCCTCACGATGTGGCTCGGAGCGCTCTTCTTCTGGTGGATGGCGCGCCGGCATGCGGTCGGCACCCCGGGGCATCGCACCTGGTTCGAAGGGATGGAGCCGATCTGCGCCGGGCTCATCGCCGGCGCCGCGCTCACGGGTATCGCAAACGCGCTTGTGAACGCGCTCGTGTTCTGAGGCCGGCAAAGAGAGAGCCTCGCACAACGTCCACGAGGGACACAAAGGTGCGCTGCATGCGTGGTAGCTTGGGCCGCCAGTGGAACGACCGGGAAGTTTTTTCAATCATAGTCCGAAGTGGGGACCGAAGAAGATTCACCGGGTGCTGGAGGTAAAGCACGCGCTTGAACGGGCCGAGCAATGGCTGCGGGAGGGGTTGGTGGCGGCCGTGTTTGATGAGAAGGAACTGGCGACCACCCTTGGGAGCGATCCGAGGAAGAGCGCCCTGGCCCGGCTCTTATGGCGGGGCACGACCGTTTCGCAGGTCTGGCTGGCGGAACGCCTCTCCATGCGCAGCGCGGCCAAACGTCAGCCAGCAGCTACGGCGCGTCGGGACGGAACGATCAAGCGCAATGTGCCGAAACGCCTGGACGCGTCGTGGAGCGAGCGATGGATCGAGATTAGTGTGTCAAGATTTGCACACTGACCCCAATCCAAACCCACCCGTGGCGACAGGGGTATGAACGGGAACATGGGTTACAAACCACAGGATCAATTAACCAATGAAAGTGTTTACCCATGTGGTCGGTTAGTTTGTAACCCATGTTCCCGTTCATACCTACCCCGGGGGTCAGTGGAGGATTGGGGGTCAGTGTGCAAATCTTGACAGCAGAGAAAAGGGGGTTCGCGTCTAAACATTTGAAATTTGGCTGGTGAACGTCAAGCAGAGCGTCGGGTCGGCGGGCGCGAGCCGGCTCGGGCGATGGAGTGGTGACGAGTCCCGATTTTAGACGTTGGGTCGGCTCAAGGCGCCATTTACGTATCTTTGGGTTTGATTTCGCCTCTCAATAAACGCTCCAACTCGGCGGTGATGGAAAGCTCGGAAGCCCAGCGACGGAGGTAAACTTTGTCCAGCTCCTCCGCTTGCACGGCGATCACGCCAGCCGCATCGCCCATCTGCCGGTCGGAGGGTGAAATTCGATCCCAAAGAAGTTTGTGCAGGATCACATCCTCGGCCGTGGAGATCCAGGCGGGCTCGCCGAAGAGTGTGACCTGAACGCGACGCCGCAGCATCTCCCGATCAAATGGCTCAGTCCCAGCCAGCCAGAAGTCAACCTTCAGGGCCGAACGCGTATCGATGGCGTTGAACTGATGCGGCGGTTCATAGACGGCGCTGACCGCGGCCTCGTCGATGTGGAAGTTTTCACTAAATTCCTGAAGGATGAGAGGCAATGCGGTTGCCGGGAGTTGCACGACAAAGTCCAAGTCGTGCGTCGTGCGGGGGATGCCCCAGTAGTTGCTGGCCATCGAGCCGGTGAGGTAATAGAGGACGCCGGTCCGGTTCAACCGGCGCAAACAATCGACCAGCAATTCGCGCTCGTTCATCCGGCGCGGGCCAGTGCGAGACGGCGGTGGAGCAATCGCTCCACCTCGGCGGGGTCGGCACCGGGATGGCCGTGACGAATGCCTTCGCGCGCGATGTCGCACGACATCTCGTGTAAAGCGAGCGCGATCGATAAGCGTTCTTCGCCAGTCATCTGGCGATAACGTTCGATCTGCTGGTCGAGGGCGGCGCTCGCGGTCACGAGTCTTTCATAAGCCAATCGCGGATGGGTGACAATGGCGCCCGCGCTCGATTCACCGCGGACTTCTCTTAGTGGGCGTCTAAAAAAGTCGGGCTCCGGATGGAAGTCAGGCTTCCAGCCTGACTCGGCAGGCGGGCATCTTGCCTGCCTGATGCGATGCGACGGGCTGGAAGCCCGTCGGCCGAGTCAGGCAAGATGCCTGACTTCCGCTGCCGCTCCGCCCTTTTTTAGACGCCCTCTTAAAGCGGAATTTCCCTTGCCCATGAGCGCCCGCGCCGCCCGGTAGCTGACCAATGTGCAAACGAAAGGAAGAAGGATGAAGGAAGAATTAAGAAGTCTTCGATCGCTTTTAAATTGTAACGAAATTTCGGTCAGCTCTTCGCATTGACTCGCTCCCACGTGGGTGGCGTTATCCGCTGAACGGTGCGGTGAAAAACTCCTGCACCGCCGCTCCCCGGTCTTCACGACGAGCCTTTCAGATGTCGCACAAACAGAGTTTTTGTATGCGTCTGGGTAAGGCTGGGCAACTATTCGGGGCAAGCGGGCACAACGTATATCATTTCAAAGCCAGCCCTTGCTTCTTCACGAAACGGACGAGAAGACTGCACCAGTGAAAGCGACGCACGAACCGCTCCGCTC
>JACCZO010000319.1 GCA_013695925.1 Chthoniobacterales bacterium | reverse complement strand
CCTAATCGTGCTCGTGCTCGTGATTCCGAGCACGAGCACGAGCACGAGCACGAGCACGATGGACGCTAGCAGGAAGCTGGTTCATCTTGCGAGGTTCATGCCGCAATCACCCGCTCTGCCACCCGGTACCACGCAACGCACCCTTTCCATCATCATGGGCGGCGGCGCCGGCACCCGCTTGTTTCCGTTGACCAAGGATCGCTCCAAGCCGGCGGTACCGTTAGGCGGAAAATATCGGCTGGTCGATATCCCGATTAGCAATTGCCTCAACTCCGGGTTGCGTTCGATCTACGTCCTGACGCAATTCAACAGCATGTCGCTCCATCGCCACATCCAGGCGAGCTACAAATTCGATAATTTCTCGCGCAGCTTCGTCGATATCCTCGCTGCCCAACAGACCCCCGAGGGTGCGCAATGGTATCAGGGCACGGCCGACGCGGTGCGCCAGAACCTGCGTTACTTCCTCGAGCAGCCTTACGATTATTTCCTTATCCTGAGCGGCGATCAGCTTTACCGGATGGATTTCCGGACGCTGCTTCATCAGCACATTCGCTCGGGGGCCGAGATCACTCTCGCGACCACGCCGGTGCAACGCCCGGCGGCGTCGGCTTTCGGGATCATGCTCAGCCGGCCCGACCACCGGATCACACGCTTCGAGGAAAAGCCGAAAGAAGCTGCTCTGCTCGACGAACTAAAACTCGATCGCCAGCTCCTCGAATCGATCGGGAGCGAGGCGGAAGACGAACTCTTCGAAGCCTCGATGGGCATCTACGTTTTTAATCGCCAGGTGCTGGTCGATTGCCTCGATAGCGATCTGGACGATTTCGGCAAACACGTCATCCCAAAGGCGATCGGCGAACGCCATGTCGACTCTTACATTTTCAAGGGCTATTGGGAAGACATCGGAACAATTCGCGCTTTCTACGAGGCGAATCTCGACCTGACCGATCTGTCGCCGCAATACAGCTTCTTTGAGGCGACGGCGCCGATTTACACGCACCCGCGGTTTTTGCCGGGAAGTAAAATCAACGGCGCGACCCTGCGCCAGGCGATCATCTCGGATGGCTGCATTATTTCCGATGCTCACATCGAGCGGAGCGTGATCGGGGTGCGCAGCATCATTCGGAGCGGGGCGACGATCCGCAACAGCGTGGTCATGGGCGGCGACCACTTCGAAGGCGCGGCTCCCAAACAATCCGGCGATGTCCCGCCGATCGGGATCGGGCGCAATTGCGTGATCGATCGCGCGATTATCGACAAGAATGCGCGGATCGGGGACGGCGTGGTGATTACCCCGGAAGGTAAAGAGGCCAACCTGGACACGGCCAACTATTACATCCGCGACGGCATCGTGGTGGTGCCGAAGGATGCAGTTATCCCGGCCGGCTTTTGGATCTGAGGGTCGGCTTGCGGCGGCGCAGGACTTAGTTGTCGATCGTGGCGCCGCCACCGCCAATGCCACCGGGCACGTTGGCGCCACTTTCCCACTTGGCCGGCTTGTTCCACGGGATAGCCGATTCGTTGCGGGCATCGGGATCGTCGATCAAGGCAGTGCGCGGTTTGTCCGTCGCACAAGAGGAACAGAGAAGCGTGCAAGCGGCTGGGAGCGCAATCCCCAGGCAAAGGGAGCGAAATTTACGGACGAGTATTTCCAGCATAGACGACGGTATCTCCGGGCTGCACCTGGACGCCGCGCGCCAAGGTGTTGCTCAAGATATCGCCTATCGAAGTAGTTGGTTCAACTGAGGAGATGCGAATCTTGCCGAGGAGCGATCCCTGGCGCATGACCAGCATCTCGGAATTGGGGACCACTCCCTGGCGATCCCCCAGGTTGAGGACAACAAAGTTATACGCTTGGTTGACCGCCAGCACGACCCCGTGTACGCCGGGTTCGTTCACCCCCGACTCGCGCCGCTTCTTGTCCCGCTCCATCTCGGTCACCTTGTCCTGGGCCATTTTCACCTTGTCGCCCAGGACGGCTTTCTCCTGTTCGGCGACTTCGAGTTGATGTTTCGTGTCGTCGAGCATCGCTTTCATCTCGTTCGACGAGACACCTTCCGGTGAGCCGGGCACGCCGGCGACGGTTGCATCCGCTACTCGTTTCTGGAGGTCCGCTATCTGGCCTTCACTGGCCTGCAACTTGGACTCGAGCTCAGCCCTTTCGTTCTGCGCCTTGCTCAGCTCGGCCTCTGCAGTGGTCGCTTTTGCTTCTGCCGCGGTGGCCTTGCTTTGCTCGGCGGCAAGGGCCGCTTCCTTCGCCTTAAGTTTCTTTTCGCTCGCGGTCCGCGCCCGCTCCAACGTGTCGCGCGCCGAAATCGTCGTGACCAGATCGTTTTTTAAGTCTTTTACCTTGTTCGTGTTTAAGAATCCGACGACCGCGGACAACGTCATAAGAAGGATCGAAATCCCGATTAAGATCTTGGGCATGGCTGAAGTAAGGCGATACCGGACACTGAAGCAGGCAGAGGTTGTAGCTGGGCGAGCGGGATAATGGCAACATCCATTTTGGTGGATTTTTTCCCTGGTCCTAAAAAAATCTCGTTAGCGGGCTTTCGGTGAACACGATTGGAAATTGCGCCGCTCGCGCTTCCGCCTTATAGCAACTGCCTCATGGGTCAACAACATCGAGTCAAAACAAAGCGGAAGCGCCGGAAAGCCTACGTCGAGCGCAAACGCGTAGCGGCCAAAGCTCCACGCCGGCCGGCGGCCAAGTCGCGGGCCAAAAAAGCGCCCGCCGCGAAAAGCGCTCCTTCCGGAGCGAGTTGATCCGGGCGGAACGCTCGCCGTATCGTGAGCGGTGCGCCCGCAATATCTTTTGGTCGACGGGCACAGCATCATTTTTGCCTGGCCCGAGCTGCGCTCCCTGCATGAACGCCGCACCTCGCTGGCGCGCGACGCGTTGACCCGCCAATTGCGCGATTTTCAGGATTGGACCGGAATTCATGTCGTGGTCGTCTTCGACGGCCGGGGCGCCGCCGTATCGCACGTGGCGGAGCCGGGCGAAATCCAGGTCTTTTATTCCCGCATGGGCCAAACAGCCGACTCGATCATCGAACGTCTCGCGAGCAAATACGCCGAACGTTATCGGCTGATCGTGGCGACGGGTGATTACCTGGAACAGGAAACGGCGAGCGCGAGTGGCGCCGAGACTCTTTCCCCGGAAGGGCTGCGCGATCTCTTGCACGACGCCCGGCCTCGTTAGGCGGTACCGAGCAGAGCGGGGCGGGCGGCGAGGAGCGATTCGCGGCGGGCACGTTGCCGGCAGGTCGCGAGGACGCGGGCCAGGACGCAGTAAACTGTTCGACCGGCAGCTTCTTGCTCACGTAACCGTTGGCGCTGGCGCGCAGGGCGGCGTGCATTTTGTCCTCTTCGTAGCCGACGCCGGTGAAGACAATAATCGGCAGACTAGCTGAATCTCGTCGCCTCGCCTAACGAATCGCTTCTGTTCCCCGAGGCGCGAAAGTTTTCGTTGAAGTGCCGTGATCGCCACTCCAGCGTAATCCCCCAATGTCCCGCGAATACACGCTCCAGCGCGCCCCTTCCGCGGCCGCGAACAGGATCGATTACGCGGCCGAGCTGAACGAGCAGCAACACGCCGCCGTGACCGCGCCGCCGGGGCCACTCCTCGTCATCGCCGGCGCCGGTTCGGGCAAGACGCGCACTCTCACCTACCGCGTCGCCTACCTGCTCGAAAACGGCGTCGACCCGCGCAACATCCTGCTCCTCACTTTCACGAACAAGGCCGCGCGCCAGATGCTCGACCGGGTCGCCAACCTCCTCCCGATGGACGCAAGCGGACTCTGGGGAGGGACCTTCCATTCCATCGGCAACCGAATGCTACGCCGGCATGGAAGTGCTCTTGGTTACACGAGTGGGTTCACGATCATGGACCGCGAGGACCAGAAGGATCTGCTCAATTCCGTCGTCGCGAGCAGCGGGATCGACCCGAAAGAAATCCGGTTTCCGAAGGGGGACGTGCTGGCCGACATCTTCAGCTTTGTCGTCAATACCGAGCGGCCAATCGAGGAATTGCTCGCGGAAAAGTTTCCCTACTTTCTCCCTCTCCTCGAGCAAATCAAAGATGTCCACGTGCGCTACGAGCGCCGGAAGAAGAAGGCCAATTCGCTCGACTTCGACGACCTGCTCGAGAAACCGCTCCGGATGTTAAAAGAGCATGAGGAGATCGCGGCCTTCTACCGGCGGCAATTTCAATTCATCCTGGTCGACGAATACCAGGACACGAACAAGATCCAGGCCGACTTCATCGATATGCTGGCGGCCGAGCACCAAAACGTCATGGTGGTGGGCGACGATGCGCAGTCCATCTACTCCTGGCGCGGGGCGAATTTTCAAAACATTCTCGCTTTCCCGCGGCGTTATCCGAAGGCGCAGGTCTGCAAGATCGAGTTGAACTACCGGAGCGTGCCCGAGATCCTGCAGGTCGCGAACGCGGCGATTTCTGCCAATACCCAGCAGTTCCGGAAACAGCTCAGTGCCACCCGCCTAACGAAGCAGGCAAGACCAGCGATGGTCGCGTTGAACGACGGCGGCGAGCAGGCGCTCTTCATCGCCCAGCGCATTCTCGAGCTGCGTGATGAGGGGGTTGAGCTGAACGAGATTGCGGTTCTTTACCGCTCCCATTATCACGCAGTCGAGTTGCAGCTCGAACTTTCCCGCCGCGGAATTCCCTACCAGATCACGAGCGGGATTCGATTTTTCGAACAGGCGCACATCAAGGACGTCGCGGCTTTCATTCGCTTCGTGGCCAATCCGCGCGACGAGGTCGCTTTCAAGCGGATGGTCCGTCTTCTCCCCGGGATCGGCGGGAAGAGCGCCGAAAACCTCTGGCAAGCCTGGGAGGAATCGCTCGACCAGGACGCGGTCATCGTTTCCTGGAGTGAGCGATTGCTGCCGATGTCGGTCGGCGCCCGCGCGAAGCGATCCTGGCAGCAGTTGGCCGATACCCTCGACGAAATCGCGCCTGACGGGGAACCAAAACAGCCGACCGAGATGATCATGTCGATCGTGGAAGCGATCTACGACGACTACGCCAAGGCCAATTTTGCGAACTACGAGCTGCGCAAGGAGGACCTCAATCAGCTGGCTGGCTTCGCGCGCCAATTTAAGGACATCCACGAATTTCTCTCCCAGCTCGCGCTCATCAGCAATGTCGACGCCGAGTCGGCGGCGACCCAGGCGAGCGATACCGAGGCGGTCAACCTCTCGACCGTCCATCAGGCCAAGGGGCTCGAGTTCTACGCCGTCTTCGTCATTTGGCTGACCGACGGGATGTTTCCCAGCACTCGCTCGCTCGACACGCGCGAGGCAATCGAAGAAGAGCGCCGCCTCTTTTACGTCGCCGTCACTCGCGCGCGTGACGAGCTTTACCTCACCTACCCCCACATGCGCCTAAACGCCGGCTACGGCGACATGTTCCAGCGTCCCTCGCGCTTCCTGAAGGAAATCCCGACCACGCTGGTCGAAGACTGGAATGTGCGGCGGAAATAACGACGCCCTTTTGTCATTCGACTTTCGTTATTGCCGACATGAATCTCTCGCCTAACGACAAGATGGCCGGCATCCTCGCGCCGCTCTTTGCCCTTCGCACGGAGGACGATCTCGGCGTCGGCGATGTGGCTGCGCTGCGGCAATTCATCGACTGGAGTAGGGCCGTCGGTTTCCGACTCGTGCAGCTTCTGCCGATTAACGAAACCGGCGGCGACAACAGTCCCTACAACGCGATCAGCTCGCGCGCGATCGAGCCCACCACGCTTCGCCTCGCGCCCGGCAGCCCGGAGGATTTGTCGGGGGAAGCCTTCGCCGAGGTTACTGCCGGGGTTGATCTGATCGCGCTCCGTCGCGGGAGCGTGAAGTACGAAATCGTGAAGCCGTTAAAGCGAAAACTTCTCGAACGCGCTTTCGACGCCTTCCGCGCTCGCCCCGAACCAGATCCGGACTTCGCCGCCTTTTGCGAAAAAGAAAAATCGTGGCTGGTCGATTACACGCTCTTCCGCGTCCTGATGGAACGGAACGGCGAGCGTGAGACGTGGAATACCTGGCAGTCCGAACATAGTGACCTCGACGCGGCGCGCCGCTGGCTCGATTCGTTAGGCGAAGAAGAGCGGGCCTCGCTGGCGGAGCGCCGCGAATTTCACCGCTACGTGCAATGGATCGCGCACAAACAATGGTGCGACATCAAATCCTACGCCGAAACGCAGGGGGTCGCGCTGATGGGCGACATCCCTTTTGGAATCAGTTATTACAGTGCCGACGTCTTCACCCATCCGGAACGGTTTGTGCTCGACTGGTCGGGAGGCGCCCCGCCTGAGCCGTATTTCAAGGACGACGAATTCACTCAAAAATGGGGTCAGAACTGGGGCATTCCACTTTATCGCTGGGATGTGATGCGGGCGCACAATTTCGATTGGTGGCGCCAGCGGGTTCACGGGGTTCGGGAAATTTTTCACCTCTTCCGGATCGACCACGTCCTCGGGTTTTATCGGATCTACGCCTTCCCCTGGCGCCCGCAGCGGAACGCGGAGTTCCTGCCCTTGTCCTGGGACGAGATGCGCGCGCTGACCGACGGGCGGGAGCCGCATTTTTCACCGCGCGACGATTGGAGCTGGGAAAATGGCGAAGCTAACCGGCGCGAAGGGGAAGAATATCTGCGCGTCGTGCTCGAGGAATCGGGCGCGACCCGGGTCGTGGGGGAAGATCTTGGGACGGTGCCGGATTACATGCGGCCGAGTTTGCGCTCGTTAGGCATCGCCGGGTTCAAGATCCCGCAGTGGGAAAATTATCCCGGCAACAATCGCACCATTCCGGGCGCTGCCTACGAACGCAAATCGGTCGCCACCCTTGCGACGCACGACCACAAACCGGTACGCGCCCTTTGGGAAGCGGCCTTCGAGAAAAAATCCGACGCACCGGAGCAGGCCCGTCACGATCTCGCGAAAATGGCGCAGTTCGCAGGGATCGCGCCCCCTAACGAGTCGACCGATTACCTGCACGAGTTTTATCCGGCGATCTTCGAGGCCCTTTTTCGCAGCGAATCGTGGATCGCGCTCGTCATGATCACCGACCTGCTCGGTCGCAAGGAACGCTTCAACGTGCCCGGCACCGCGAGCGGCTCCAATTGGACTCGGCGCCTGCATACCACGGTCGGCAAATTGGGGCGCGGCCACGCACTCCAGCGACAGCTTCGTTTCGTGCGCAGCCTCCTGGAAAAGACCGGGCGCACCCGCTCCGCTTCGGATGACAAGCCTCTGAACTGCGGCTAGAGGGAAAGAATGAATTCACCTATCAAAGTCGCCGTCACCGGCGCCGCTGGCCAAATCGGCTATTCGCTTCTCTTTCGCATCGCCTCCGGTTCGATGTTTGGCCCGGACCAGCCAGTGCATCTGTCGCTTATCGAAATCCCGCCCGCGCTCGGCGCGCTCGAAGGCGTCGTGATGGAACTGCACGATTGCGCTTTCCCGCTCCTCAAAGGCATCACGCCGACGGCCGATCTCGATGAAGGTTTTCGCGAGGTGACCTGGGCGCTCCTCGTCGGCAGTGTCCCGCGCAAAGCCGGGATGGAGCGGGGCGACTTGTTAGGGATCAACGGCAGGATTTTCATCGGCCAGGGCAAAGCGATTGAGAAAAATGCCGCCCCCGATGTGCGGGTCCTGGTCGTCGGCAACCCCTGCAACACCAATTGCCTGATCGCGATGAACAACGCGAAGGGTGTGCCTAACGACCGCTGGTTTGCCATGACTCGGCTCGACGAAAATCGCGGCAAAGCACAGCTCGCGCAGAAAGCGGGCGCCGACATCACCGCGGTCAGCAACATGACCATCTGGGGTAACCATTCCGCGACTCAGTATCCCGATTTCTATAACGCGAAGATCAACGGCCAGAACGCGGACAAGGTAATCGACGATGAGAAGTGGCTGAAGGAGACGTTCATTCCAGCCGTGCAACAACGCGGCGCGGCTATCATTAAGGCACGCGGTTCGTCTTCGGCCGCTTCCGCGGCGAACGCGGTTGTCGACACGGTCCGCAGCCTAACGACCGAGACGAAGAGCGGTGACTGGCACAGCGTGGCGGTTTGTTCCGACGGCAGCTACGGGGTGGAGAAGGATCTGATCAGCTCCTTTCCGATCCGCGGCAAAGGCGGGAAGTGGGAGATCGTGCCGGACGTTCCGATCAATGACTTCAGCCGGTTCAAGATCGACGCCTCCGTGGCCGAGCTGAAGGAAGAGAAAGCGCTCGTCAAAGACTTGATCGCGTAAGGCAGGTCTTGGACGCCGATTGCCGCGAATGCCGATGCGCTGGGCGATCATCTCCGGGATGTATAACGTGGCCGACCTGGCCGCAGAGTTTTGCCGTTATCACCTCGGCCTGGGCGCCGACAAGATTTTCGTCGCGGACTACGGCTCGGATGACGGGACACTCGAGCGGCTCGCGCCGTTCGTGCGCGAGGGGCGCGTCGAGCTCGTTCCGCTGCCCACCCATCACTTCGCGAATTACGATCCATCGAATGAAATTCTCGGAACAATTCGAAAGCGGAATGTCGCGGATTGGGTTTCGTTCCTCGATCCGGACGAATTCCTGACCGGTCCCGAAAACTTAAAGGATGTCCTGGCCGAGGAATTTTCCCGCGGTGGCGACACCATCAGAGTCCCGCGCTACAACCTGACTGGCATCGGCCCAGTGGCCGGCGAGACGCATTACCTCACGCACCTGAGGTTGAAGGTCGTGACGACAGATGTCCGCGTTTCGGATCCTTCCGCTCCGCTCTCCTCGCCGTGGATTTTCTCGCGCCTGCCCGGGAAAGTAATGATTCGCACGCGGTCCAGCCTAACGACGATGACAGGAGACCATAATGTGGTCGGCGCGACCCAGGCCCTGAGAGAAAGTTCCGTCCTCGAAATTCTCCACCTGCCGATGCGCGGTTATGAAGCGTTCCAGGAAAAGATCGAACGCGGGATCGGTTATTTCGCGAAAAATCCGGACCTCCATCCGAACATCGGCTGGCACTGGAAGAGATGGATCGAGCTCTTTCAGTCCGGCCGTCTGCGCGAAGAATACCAGAAGCAGTTTCCCCAGGCGGCGGCGGCCGCAGCGTTGCTGGCCGAAGGTCGAGTGGTCCCGGAAAGACGTCTCGCTGATTGGTGGACTAACGACGCGGGCCGCGGCTCTTACTTGTAGATGTAAACCGCATATTCGTAGAGCCCATAGTCGGCGCGGAAGACATAGTTGCGGTTCAGGTTCGCCTGCAACAGATCGGCCATCTGATCAAACGGCACGTGAAAGAGATCCTCACGCTGCCAGTCGACATGCACCGACATCACGTTGAAGACCATCCCGCGCCGGCAGTGCGTAAAAGCGAGGCGCAACATCCGCACCATGTAGTCGGTCATCTCTTCCTGGCTCATCTGTAGCCGGCATTGAAATAGGCCGCCGAGGATCACGTAGTCCGGTTGATCCTCCCAGAGTTCCTTCAGGTCAAAGGGATCGCCGAGGACAAAGTCCGCCTCCGGATGCTTCTCCCGCGCCTTCTCGATCATCAAAGGCGAGAGATCCACGCCGCGATAACTAATGTCCGACAGCCCTAACGACTTAATTTCGTCCAGCACCACCCCGGTCGCGCAACCGACATCCAACAGCTTGACCGGTTTCTCGCTTTCCGGGCGCAACTTCATGACGTCGAGAAAAACGCGATAACGTTCATGAAAACCATCCGGCTTGGGATAACCAAGGCCTTCGTGACTGTCGCCATGCGCGGAAAAATATTTCTCGACCAGCGTGATGAGTGATTTGTAGGGACGTCCGGGCGGGGGAGCGATCAGGTCGCTGCCGGAGTCCGGATTGGAAGAAGGATCGGGTTTGGTCATGGTTGTCGGTAGGCTGGGAAAAACGATGTCTTGGGCTGATCTCCGGCGAGGGCCGCATAACGATCGACATCGAGACAGCTTCCGCAAAAGTAGGCGGTCACCTCGCGGTTGGCAAAGCCCCTCTTGAAATGCGCCAGTCCGTCAGCGGCGGCGGCTTCGAGGCCGGCGGCGCCGCCCAGATGGATGATGCGGCAATCGGCGAAATGCTCGTTAGCCGCAGCGATCAGCCCGTAAGTGGCGTGAGTTTGTAACGCGTCCGGCGAACCCCCCTCCAGGTGTGCGTAAACGATCTCGCCGTTCCGAACCCAGAGAATGATCGCCACGATTTTACCCTGGTGTCGCGCGGCCAGCGCCGTGACCTCCGGCATCTCGGATAGTTCGCGGAAATAGGCAGGGGCGAAATCTTGAATTCCAGTGACCCGATGGCGCGCCACGGTGTGCCGGTAGAGTTGCTGCCAGAGATCGAGGTGCTCGCGCAGATCGATCTGTTCGAAGCTGCAATGCTGAAAGCTCTTCCGGACCGCCCAGCGATGATTCTTTGTGAACCGGACCGGCCCGGCTTCCCGATCGATCAGATAATGAGTCTTAAACGGCCGGCAAACTTCAAACGCGGCAGCCAGAGTTTCGGGCGAAGGAGAGGTGAGGGGATCGGGAACCAAAGCGACGCTGACCAGTCCGGCTTCACGTAACCGGTCCAGGCCCGCTGTCAGGTCCGGTTTCAGGCCAAAGACGGTCAGTGGATAGCAACCCAGCGCGTCGGACCAGTTCGTTAGGGGAATTGGTCGGGTCAGGAGCGCGCTTTCCCATTCCTTGACGTCGATCGACCCCCACCCGAAAGCCGCCGCGTAAGCCGGGGTCGCGTAAAGCGGCCTCGACCGGGTTTCTCCGGGCCCAGACATGGTTTTCGAATTCACCCGGCCGCCGCGATAACGAACTCGCAGATCTGTCTGATCTTGTCGTTAGGCAAATCCCGCCAGCAGGGAAGTCCGAGAACGGAATTTGCGAGGTCTTCGGTTTGTTGGGTCCTGCCCCGCGGAAATTTCGCAAAAGCGCCGTGACGATGCAGCCCGCCGCCCCACCAGCGGCGCGTCCCGATCCGGTGCGCGGCCAATTCGCGCCCGACCGCTTCGGCGCCGGCGTCTGCCGCGGCCACCATGACAGTCGAACTGACCCAGCGGCCGCCGAAACCTTCCTGGAGGATGACCTTTCCCTGGCCGGCAAGAGCTTCGCGATAGCTCACGGCGACTCGCGCGAAATCAGCCCGCGTGGTTTCCCAGGTGTCGAGCGCGGCAAGGCCGACCGCGGCCGTGTATTCGCTCATCTTTCCATTCAGGGAAGGGGCAGTCGCTTCGCGCGAACCCCAGAAGCCGAAATTCGCCCGCTTCTGCAACTCTTGGATAAATCCGGCATCGTCCGTGACCACGAAACCGCCTTCCCCAACTCCCAGGACCTTGGTGGCGTGCAGACTAACGACCGCCGGAACGGAGCCGGCCTGAATCGTATCGAACATCGCGGCGGCATCGATCACCACGGCCACGCCGGTTTCGTCGCGAAACGAACTCCAGGCCGCGAAGTCGATCGGATGCCCAAACGGACTTACCGGCATCACTGCCGAAATCGGACCGGGCGCTTCGCGCAGAAGCTCGCGCGCGGCATCGGGTTCGAGAGCCCAGCTTTCCGGGTCTACATCCACAATCCAAGGGACCAGCCCCGCGTGCTCGATGGCATGCCCCGTAGCGGCGAAAGTCCACGCCGGCACCATGCAAAGAGAACCCGGCGCGAGATCGTGGGTCAGCAGCGCGAGCGTCAGGCCGATGGTTGCGTTCGCCACCGTCGCGACCGCCCCCTCGCCGGTCTGCGCTGCCAAACGCGCTTCAAACTCCTGGACGAGCGGACCGCCATTGGAATACCAGCGGCTTTGATCGATCCGCCGCAGGTAGGGGAGAATCTCGTCGGCTAACGGCAGCTGCGGTTTCGCCACCGGCAATTCCAGATCGACCGCCGCCTCGTATTGCCAGTAGGAGTCCGTCCGTTCCCTAGTCAAGTTCATGACTCGTTAGGCGACGAAAGGCCTCGCGATATTTCAGGGTCGTCTTCTCAATCACTTCCCGCGGGAGAGAAGGCCCGGGCGCGGTCTTATCCCAGTCAAGCGTCTCGAGATAATCGCGCACAAACTGCTTGTCGAAGCTGGGCGGGCTCTGGCCCGGCGCGTAACTGTCGGCCGGCCAGAAGCGGGACGAGTCGGGAGTCATGCATTCATCGATCAGGAGCAGGTCGCCGTTGGTGAGGCCAAACTCGAATTTGGTATCGGCCACGATGATGCCGCAGCTGGCGGCATGCGCTTTCCCGGCCTGATAAACCTTCAAGCTCAAGTCGCGCACTTTTTCCGCGGTGCTCTGGCCGATCATCGCGCAGCATTGTTCCCATTCGACGTTCAAATCGTGGCCCGCTTCATTCTTGGTCGACGGGGTAAAGATCGGTTCGGGCAGCTCGGAAGCGAGTTCCAGTCCGGGCGGGAGAATGTGCCCGCAGACTTCACCCGTCGCCTGATAATCTTTCCAGCCCGAGCCGGCCAGGTAACCGCGCACCACGCACTCGATGAGAAGCGGCTGGGTCTTGCGCACGAGCATCGAGCGCCCGGCTAATTGCGCGCGAAAAGGTTGCAGCTCATCGGGAAATTTCGCGAAGTCCGCCGTGAGGAAATGATTTTCCGCTTTCGAGATTTTTTCGAACCAGAAGGCGGAGATCTGATTTAAAACCGCGCCCTTGTCCGGGATCGGATCAGGCAGAATGACGTCGAAGGCGGAGAGCCGGTCGGTCGCGACAAAGAGGAGGGTGTCGCCGAGGTCGAAAACTTCGCGCACCTTGCCGCTGCGCAGTTTCTGGACGCCGGGCAGATCGAGTGAAACAAGAGTGTCGTTAGGCATGGAATCGGAGGCCGGGAGAAGTTAAGCGCGTAACCGGGCTGGGCGCCAATCCCGATCGTTCGCCGGCGCCTCGATTGAGCTTGGGCGTTTTCCTGACAAAGTGGCGCATGTGGCAGATTTTGGAGCGATTGGTTTTGGGCGGACTCATCTTCTGGGCGGGCACCGACCTGGTCTTGGCGGAGCCGAATCCTGCCACGCCGGAAAAGGCGGAATCGGTCTCGCCCACGCCGTCACCTTCGCCTACGCCAGTCCTCTATTCGGCGCAGACGCTGGCAGAATTAAGAAAACTGCAGGCGGCCGCCCTAACGAGCGACTATGCCTACCGGCAGGTAGCGCACCTGGCCAATAACATCGGGCCGCGTCTCAGCGGTTCGGTCCAGGCGCAGAAGGCGGTCGAATATGTGGCCGGCGAACTCAAGGCTCTCGGCCTCGAGGTGCGCCTTGAGAAGGTGATGGTGCCGCATTGGGTGCGGGGGGAAGAGACGGCGGCGCTCGTGCAGTACTCCGGGCAGGCCGCCGGCACCACGCAAAAGGTGGTCCTCACCGCACTCGGGGGCAGCGTCGCGACGCCGCCCGAGGGTCTGACGGCCGAGGTCGTTGTGGTGCCGAATTTCGACGAACTGAAATCGTTAGGCAAGGAGCGGATCAACGGCCGGATCGTGGTCTTCAATCACGCCTACGCCAAGCAGATGGCGGCGACCGGACATGGCGGGGAAGCTTATGGTGAGGCGGTCGAATATCGCAGCAGTGCGCCGAGTGAAGCGGCGCGTCTCGGAGCGGTCGCGGCCCTTATTCGTTCGGCGGGCGACGGAGCTTACCGGCTGCCGCACACCGGCCTGACTACATACGCCGACGACGCGCCGAAAATTCCGGCGGCCGCCCTAACGGAAGAAGACGCCCTGCTGATCGCGGCGCTCGCTCCGCAAGGCCCGGTCAAGATGCATCTCGTGCTCACACCCAAGGAATTACCAGATGCCGTGAGCTATAACGTGATCGGCGACCTGAAAGGGAGCGAGCATCCCGAGCAGGTGGTGATCGTTTCTGGGCATCTCGATTCCTGGGATCTCGGCACCGGCGCGATCGACGACGGGGCTGGCGTTGCCGTCGCGATGCAGGCGGCGAATCTCGTGAAGCAACTGGAGTTGCATCCGAAACGAACCATCCGGGTGATCGCCTGGATGAATGAAGAGAACGGACTCCGCGGCGGCAAAACCTACGCGGCGGAACACGCCGGGGAGATCGCGAATCACTTCGCCGCAATCGAGACTGACCTCGGCGCGGATCATCCGATCGGGATCAACGTCGTCGGGAAGAAGGAGCTGAAAGAGTTCGTCGCACCGGTGGCGAGGGTGCTGGAGCATTCCGGGGCCGGCGTGGTGGCCGAGAAAGAAGAAGCCGGCTCGGATATCGATCCGCACCGCGGCCGACACGCTCGACAAGATCGATCCGAAACACCTCGCCGAGACGGCCGCGATCAACGCCGTCCTCGCCTATGCCCTCGCGAATCTCGAGCAACCGCTGCCCCGCTGACCTGAGCTGCTATGTTGTGGGATGAACCCTTTTCCCATCACTCGGCGCGAAGCGGCGCGATTGATCGGCGGCGCGGCGGCGGCCGCGCTCTGCCCGTTGCCGTCGTTCGCTGCTGACCAGACGGACGCCGCCATGCTCCTCCGGGCCATTCCATCCTCGGGCGAGAAAATCCCCGCCGTCGGTCTGGGCACGTCGGGCACCTTCGATGTCGGCAATTCGCCTAACGACCGCGGACCGCTCGAGGAAGTCCTCCGACGTTTCGTGCAACTGGGCGGCAAGGTGGTCGATACCTCGCCGATGTACGGACGAGCCGAAGAAGTCATCGGCGATCTGGTCGAGGAATCGCATCTGCGCGATTCGCTTTTCTTCGCGACCAAAGTCTGGACTACCGGAAAGCAGGAGGGGGTCGACTCGATGGAGCGTTCGCTCAAACTGCTGCGCACAAAAAAAATCGACCTCATGCAGGTGCATAACCTCGTCGATCTCGATACCCAGCTCGCGACCGCCCGCGCCTGGAAAGAGCAGAGGAAGGTGCGCTACGTCGGCATCACGCATTACGTCGAGTCGTCGCTACCGGCGGTGGAGAAAGTTCTCCAGGGTGAGAAACTCGATTTCCTGCAGATCAACTATTCGATCGCGGAGCGCGAAGCCGAGAAGCGTGTGTTGCCGCTGGCCCGCGATCGCGGGGTTGCGACCATGGTCAATCGGCCGTTCACGCGCGGTAATCTTTTTTCACGCCTGCGCGCCAAGCCATTGCCCGAGTGGGCGGCTGAGTTCGATTGCAGCTCGTGGGCGCAATTTCTCCTCAAGTGGATCCTGGCTAACGAGGCGGTCACCTGTGCGATTCCCGCGACGAGCGATCCGAAACATCTGGAAGACAACATGCGCGGCGGAATGGGCCGGTTGCCGGAT
>JACCZO010000318.1 GCA_013695925.1 Chthoniobacterales bacterium | reverse complement strand
GCGCCTGATCGCCATCGACGGTAAGACCCTGCGCGGCTCGGCCGATGCCGCCAATGGCCGCGGGGCGCGGCACCGCGTCAGCGCCTGGGCCCGGGCTAATCACGTGGTACTCGGCCAACTCGCGGTGCCGGACAAGTCCAACGAAATCACCGCGATTCCCGGGTTGCTCAAGCTCATCGACGTGACCGGCGCGGTGGTCACCATCGACGCCATGGGTTGTCAAAAGGAGATCGCGGACAAGATTGTGGCGGGCGGCGGCGGCTACGTGTTGGCCTTGAAGGACAACCATCCCACCTCGGCCGACGACGTGTCGGAGTTATTTTGCGAGGGCTTGGAAGACGACTTCGCGGACCTGCACCATCGTAGTCAGACGACCCACGATCAAGACCACGGCCGTGTGGAGACACGGCACTATCATCAAGTGACCGTACCGCAGGAATTGTTGGAGCGTCATCCGGGATGGAAGAAGCTGCGGACCGTGGGAATGGTCTTTTGCGAACGGCAAGTGGGCGCGGCGGAGCCGACGAGCGAGACGCGGTTTTACTTGAGCAGTATGCCGTTGGGAGTGCAGCGCTTCGCGGAAGCTGTGCGTGGGCATTGGGGCATTGAGAACAGCCTGCACTGGGTGATGGACGTTAGCTTTGACGAGGACGCGAATCGATCCCGCGCCGACCACGGCCCAGCCAACTTGGCATTAATGCGGCGGATCGCGGCGTCCCTCTTGAAACAAGAAACGTATGCGTTCACGGGTCGAAGTAGCGATTGACAACTGCCGGTCAGTCACTCGCGGGAAGCAGTGTGGGAGACTTGCGGCCTTGGCCGTACGCCTCGCAGCATTGCGTCAGGAATCCCAGCACGTTGCGGCGCTGCTGACGGCAGGTCGCCACGAGGCTCAAGCGGTTCTCGACAAACCGGCTGCCGCCGGCGCTGTCGGTGCCGTAGCTGGTCTTGCGCCACTGCACCGCATGGCGCAGCGCACGCTCGGCCGCGTTGTTCGTCGGTTCGATCCCCTCCACCCGCACGAAGGTCCACAACGCCGGCTCCAACGCCAGCAGGTTTCGGCACACCGCTTCGGTCTTGGCGCAGCCGCACCCGCGGCCCGCTTCCAATTGCCCACGGACCATCCCCCGCACCACACCCATGTATTGCCGAAACGTCGAACGGCGCAGCGTGCCGTCGCGGACGCGATACCACCAGGTGAAGAGGTCTTGCCCACAGCACAGCAACTCTTCGCCGACGGGGCTGCCGGCGTTGTGCCGATCCACCATCGCTTGAAAATCCCGCTGCAGATGCACCATCCGAACGCAATCGGTAAGTTGCGGGCCACGGTTGTAATTCCGTTCACCTCCACGGCCCGCTCGTACGTCCGTCGGCCACCCCGTCGTTCCTAGCCCGGGCGTGGCGCATCGACCATCCTGATCCCTCAGGAGGTGTCACGATGCGCCACCCTGCTCCTTCTTCCAGCGTCTCGGGTTGGCAGATCTTTTCCACCTACGTCCGCCCTCGGGATGGCACACGGCGACTTGAGCAAGCCTTCCGGCTCCTGCTCGACTCGGCGCGGCCGCCCGAGGCGGCAACTTCTCCCGAAGGGAGGTCCGACCATGCGTGCAGCGATCTACGCCCGCGTCTCGACCGGCCGCCAGGAGCGTGACCAGACGATTGACAGTCAACTGACAGCCCTACGTCACTGGGCCACCGCCCGCGGGCACGACCTGCGGGACGAACACGTCTTTACGGACGAGGGCTACTCGGGCTCGCGCCTCGATCGGCCGGGCCTCGACCGCCTGCGCGACGCGGCCGCCGAGGCCGCCTTCGATGTCGTCGCCGTCTACAGCCCCGACCGCCTGGCCCGCAAGTACGCCTACCAGGTCCTGCTGCTGGAGGAGTTCCGCAAGGCCGGCTGCGAGGTTGCCTTCGTCCAGCGGCCTATTAGCGATGACCCGCACGACCAACTCCTGCTGCAGATCCAGGGGGCCGTCGCCGAATACGAGCGCGCCGTCCTGGGCGAGCGCTTCCGCCGCGGCAAGCTTCAGAAAGCGCGGGCCGGCCAGTGGACCGCCGGTAAATCCCCCTATGGCTATCGCTATATTCCCAAGCGCGACGGCGCGCCCGGCCACCTCGTTATCGACGACGCGGAGGCCGCCGTCGTACGCCTGCTCTACCGCTGGCTGATTGACGAACAGATGACCGTGCGGCAGATCCTCAAACGCCTGGCGGCCGGCCCTTGGCGGCCCCGGTCCGGGCGGCGGCTGTGGTCCAACAGTGTCGTCCACCGCATCCTCTCCGCCCCGGTCTACACCGGCACTGGCTACCACAACCGCTACACGTTCGAGGTGCCCCGGCGCCCGCGCACACGCGGCCCGCGCTCCGGCGAGCGCACCTGCCGGCGGCCGCGGCCACGCGAGGAGTGGGTTGCGATCCCCGTCCCGGCTATCATCGATGAGGCGACCTATGAACAAGCGGCGGCGCAGCTCGCCCGCAACTCGGTGCTGTCCTTCCGCAACAACACCCGCCATGACTACCTCCTCCGCTGCCTGCTGACCTGCAAGACGTGCGGCCTGTCCATGTTCGGCGTGACCACCCACGCGGCCGATGGGACGCCGCGGTGGCGCTACTACCGCTGCCACGGCCGGGACTGCGTCAGCCGCGATCGAGACTGCCCCTGCCCCCAGCGCCAGGCCAAAGTCGAGGAACTCGATGCGGCTGTCTGGGAACACATCAAGGGGCTACTCAACGACCCTGTCATGCTCCTGGGTCAGTTCGAGGCCTTTGCCCGCGATGCCGAGGAGGGAGCGGCCGACGAGCGCGCCCAGGACGAGAAGTGGACCACCCAACTGCGGCGCCTGGACCGCGAGGAGCAGCGCCTGCTCGACGCCTACCAGGCCGAGGTCATCGACCTGGCCGAACTCAAGGAGCGCCGGCAGCAATTGGCCGGACGGCGCGAAGCTCTTACCGGGCAACGGGACCAGCAAGCGCGGCTGCGCGCCGAGCGGGGCGCGGCCCGGGAGACCCTGGCGGACTTGAAGGCGTTCTGCGAGCGCGTCCGCTCCCGCCTGGACGAGGCCGCGCTGGCCGAGAAGCAACGGCTGTTGCACTTGCTCATCGATCGCGTCATCGTGGGGGAGGAGACGCTGGAGATCCGCCACGTGATCCCGCTACGCCGGCTGAAGCCGGAGGCGCTCGCCCCGGAGTCGCCGGAAGGCCCCAACGAGGGATCGGGGCCAGCGGGAGCACCGGCCGAGGAAGACGGTGAGCGATTGCGTTCGGATGGTGTGGGCCCAGCAAATCTGCCGCTGGCGCAGGGGCAACCAGCCGTAACTGGGAAAGCGGTCGCTGGTAATCACCTGACCGGCCGCGGGGTCCACCAGCTCCCGCGCGATCCGGGCGGCCCGAGACGAGGCGATGGTGAAGACGGTCACGGTCGAACTGACGACGACCCACAGCCAGCCCCGGCGTCGCTCTTGCCGCCAACCGGTTTCATCCACGTTGGCCGGTTGGGTCCGGACATGCTCCCGCAGCGCTGCGACCACCGCGGCGGTGGCGGCGGTGGTTTCGGCCTCCCGGGCGCAGACCGGGCCCGCGCAGATCGGCAGGGCAAACACGTCGGCGCAAAAG
>JACCZO010000016.1 GCA_013695925.1 Chthoniobacterales bacterium | reverse complement strand
AGCGGTTAGCTGCATCGCATGGTTAGGCCCGTTCAGGCAATGTTCCATTCTTTCGCCTTTCTTCGTAGGTCTGTTCCTTCTTGCAGCGATTGATAATTGTTGTCTGTTCTACGGGATTGCCCATCGTCCAGTAAGTCATTCCGGCTTCGTCGAAGTAGGTAATCGCCTTGCGGTAAAAGCAGCCTTGATAGCCATGTGACCAGATGTGCGTGACAAACGACACGAACAATTCCTCGTCAACGCGGCTTCGCACGATGTATTCGTGCGGCCATGTGCTGGCGTAGGTCTTCGCGAACGTCCATTGACACGATGTGATGAAACGTCGCAAGGAGTCCGGCAACGCGTGCTGTATCATGCCCAGCGCATCTCCTGTAACGCCAGAACCAACTCTGGCCTCATAATCCACTCATAACGACCATCATCGGTCTGTTGGACGCCGTCGTTGCCGTAGGCCAGTGTGCGCCACCAGTGGGGATCGCCGGTCGGAGTGCGCGGGAGAGTGATCTGAAGCGCGCGAGCGACGTCGCGCGCCAGTATCCCATATTGCATGTTTGCGGCCGAGAAGGTGGAATACCCGACTTGCTGCGCGAGTTGCTCACTGGAGAGTGTGTGATTGGGGGCTCGGCAGTGAGTTCTCAGCATCTCCAATTGTTTTGTGGAAATACCGACCTTATCGCGCACCGCTAAAAGGGCAGTCTTAAACTGCTCAGTCGTAGCGATTGGAGTAGGGTCGCTAAATATGTTCATTACCGTGATGACGGAGATGGCCTAACGAGAACAAGATGAGCGACGGCGGACGAGACCGCGCGTTGCTCGGAGTGGCAGAGTGGAAGTCATCTCAAAAGTGGAACGTACAGCGGTCCGCCGTTCGCTCCATCGCCCGGTTAGGTCTTTGGTCATGTCACATGTATGCGCTCTCTGGTGCCTTCTCCCGTGCGAACCTCGCGATCAGATGAGAAGCCGCCTCAAGCGCCTGACTACGATACAATTCGTCGCGGCGCGCGATCTCGAGGTCTTTCTGTGCGAGTGCGTCAGGAGCCCAGTGACAACGGGCGTCGCCAAGAGGTAAGTCGTCGGTTTCGCTGTCGATGGCGAGAAATGTAACGAAATCGGGGTCGAACTCATCCAGTGCGACGCGATCTCCTCGAAACGCATTGATCTGGCGTGCAGCCTCAAGGACGCCAATGCGGCCATTGACCAGCTCCTGCGCGACGGCAACCACCTTTTGTCGATTGCTGTGGGCGATGACCTCGGGCAGCGACATGAGACCTAACGAGAATTCGGCGGAATTATTCCGCTTTTAATTGCGGAATAATTCCGTCTAATCCGCTTGCCTTCGGGGCAACGGGCCGTTAAAGACGGATTCATGGCCGTCATCTTGCCGCTCGTGCCCGAGGAGAGCAAGCCCAAAAAACTTCTCGAGCAGGTGCGCGATGTCATGCGGCTGAAGCACTACAGCATCCGCACGGAACGCTGTTACAGCGATTGGATCAAGCGCTTTATCCGCTTCCACGGCAAGCGGCACCCGAGCGAGATGACGGAAGTCGAGGTGGGCGAGTTCCTGACCCATCTGGCGCGCGACGGGCAGGTGGCTGCCTCGACGCAAAACCAAGCTCTCAGCGCGCTGCTCTTTCTCTATAAGGAAGTGCTCAAGCAGGAAATCGGCTGGCTTGATCAGGTGGAGCGGGCGAAGAAGCCCGTCCGCCTCCCGGTGGTGCTGACGCGGCCGGAGGTGAAGGCGATTTTCCAGCATCTCGCGAGCACGCCCCGACTCATGGCCGGGCTCCTCTACGGGAGCGGGTTGCGCCTGATGGAGTGTGTGCGCTTGCGGGTCAAAGACATCGATTTTGGCTCTGCGCACATCACGGTCCGCGATGGGAAAGGCGGGAAGGATCGCGTGACGATGTTGCCGGTAAATCTGGCCGGCACGCTGGAGCTGCACCTGGCGAGAGTGAAGGCGCAGCACGAGGACGACCTGCGAGAAGGTGCGGGGAGCGTCTATCTGCCGCAGGCGCTGGCGCGCAAGTATCCGCGGGCGGCTCAGGAATGGGGCTGGCAATATGTGTTTCCTTCCAGTCGCCTATCCGTGGACCCGCGGAGCACGGATCAGTCGCGGCGGCGGCACCACATCGACGAGAGCGCTTTGCAGCAAGCGATGAAGAAGGCGGTGCGGGCGGCGGGGATCGCTCAGCCAGCGAGTTGTCATACCCTGCGCCATTGCTTTGCCACCCATCTCCTTGAAAACGGATACGACATCAGAACCGTGCAGGAGCTACTCGGACATAAGGATGTCTCCACCACGATGATTTATACGCACGTGCTGAACAAGCCGGGGCTCGGGGTGAAGAGCCCGCTGGATTAAAGCGCCGGAGGCGCTTCGGTTATTAGTTATTCGTTCTTGGTTATTTGGAGGAAGGGGGGCAGGCAGGACATCGGCCCGGGGAGTGACAAAAAGGCGGGCGCCAGCGGCCCGCCTTTTGCCTTTCTTTTTGCTTGTTAAGGTCGCCTTTGCGATCGCAGCGGCGCGAGGCAGTTGGTAACCCACCCGCCGCGGCCGGTCGTGGCTGCGGCGTCCTCGCCCCATCTTGCCCCAGGCGCATCAAATGGACGGAACTTTTTGCCGGGCTGAGCTGGTTTGGCTTGATTCGGGGGCGCATTTTCATGCAGGCTCAGAAGGCCGGAGGGAGATGACGGCTCCGT
>JACCZO010000414.1 GCA_013695925.1 Chthoniobacterales bacterium | reverse complement strand
TGTCGTGGTGCGATCAAAGTAGGACACCGGGCAAGCAAAGTAGGACAGTGTGCGATCAAACTAGGACACCGCATTTTTTGCTGAGCCGGAGCGGAGCGGAGGCTCAGTAAAAAATGTGCGCGGGCTCCCCCTCCCTATCTTTTGCGCTTGAAAAAATTATCAGCAGTTGCGCGGCCGCCACGCCGCGCCCTTCATCCGTGATGTTCTGGCGCGTTTCCGCCGGCGAGCCTTGCCGGCGAGCGAAGCCGCCTCTGAACTGGGCTTGAGTCGGAGCCGCTTCTACGGGCTTTACACCGCCTATTTGCGCGCCTGTGCCACGCGCGCTCAGCGGCACTGGCAGCCCGGAAGTTCCGGCGGCAACCGCTTTTCTCCCTGGCCCGCCGCAGTCCTGGCTCTGTTGCGCAAGCTGCTCCAGGCCGACCCTCCGGCCTCCTACAGCTTCGCCGCTTCGGAAGTTCATCGCCGTCATCAGCTCAAGCTCGCTCGGGCCACCGTTCGCCGCTGGGCCCTCCAGCACGACCTGGCACCCGATACTCGTCACAAAAAACGCCCCAAGCCGGTGCGTCGCTGGCAAGTCCAGCAGATCGGCCAGCTCTGGCAGTACGACGCTTCTCCACATCGCTGGTTTGCCCACCAGTCCCAACAGCCTCCGCTGCTCGAGATCCTCGACGATCACAGCCGCCTTCTTCCCCTCGCACGCCTCTACCCGCGCGAGAGCCTCCTGGCTCATCTCGACTTCCTCTCCAGCGCTTTCGCTACCTGTGGCCTGCCCCTCGCTCTCTACGTCGATTACCACTCCTTTTTCTTCACCAACCAGCCCGAGGCTTTTACCCAACTTGGCGCTGCCCTGCGCTTTTACGAAGTCTCTTTGCGCTTCGCCCCCACTCCCCAAGCCAAAGGAAAAATCGAGCGCGCACACGACTTCTGGCAAAGACGTCTTCCCGCCCTCTTCGCCGCCGAGCACGTCACCACTCTCCCGGAAGCCAACCGCCTCATCGAGCAGCTCCGCCTCCACCACAACACTCAAGAAAAACACCGCGAGATCGGCTCCACCCCGCAAGCCGCTTGGAACCTGGCCCGGAAAGAGAATCGCTCCGTCTTGCGGCCCTCGCCCCGTTGTCCTTGGTGGCCCTACCTCTGGAGCGTGCGCTCCCCAACCCGCGTCGGCCCCGACGGCCGCGTCGCCCTCGCCGGCCAGCGGCTCCGCGTCGAACAACCACCCCATACCCGCGTCACTCGCTGCCTCCATCCCAATGGCGATCACTCGGTCCTCCTGCACCCGCCCACCAAAGGAAAATTCCCCCTCCTTCTCCTCCATTCTCCGGCTCCTTCATAGTGTCCTACTTTGCTCGCACGCAAATTGTCCTGCTTTGCGTGCAACACGACACCCGGATGTTTTGTTTTTGCGACAGAGGATCAGCCGGACCAGGATTGTTTTTTTTGTGGTGGGCGTTAGCATCCAATTATGGGTAGCGGAACATTCGTCGAAGATTTCAGGCAGGGTTTGGAGTTCACGCCGGTCGCGGGACAGCCGAATGTCTATTCCATCCATCCGCGCCGGAACAGTCGGCAGCGACGGCAGACGGAATTAACTGCGAAAGAATGGGACAAGTTCGAAAAGGACGTGGCAGACGCCTTTGAGCGGCTCCCGTAGATGGCAGGGAAGATCGAGTTTATCGCAGACACGAGCGCCATCATCGGCGTGCTACGTCGCGATGCGGCCATCGAAGAGAAAATTCTCGGCAAGGAGTTCGCGATTACATTCGTTACGCTCGCGGAGCTCAGCCTGGGTGTTCTCAAAGCGGCGCGACCCGAGGCGGCCTGGTCCCGCATTCAGGACGTAATCGGCAATTGCCGGATGTTTCACGTCTCCACCCTGACGCCAGCGGTCTATGCCCGAATCTATTTCGATCTCGAGCAACGGGGCGCTATGATACCGATCAACGACATCTGGATCGCCGCGTTAGCGATCGAAGCGCGACTGCCAATTCTGGCGCGGGACGAGCATTTCTCGAGGGTGGCAAACCTGTCGGTGATCGCCTGCTGAATTGCGCACACCGGGCGGCCAGGTTCGCGTCAATTTTAGGTCGATCCTGCGCTGCGATCTTCTATGTTGTGGGCGGCTTGAAACGGATCGGCATTTACGGCGGGAGTTTCGATCCGATTCACCACGGTCATCTCATCCTTGCCCGGGAAGCGTTGGAGACGCTTGCTTTCGACGAGGTGATCTTTGTCCTCGCCGCGCACTCTCCGCACAAACAGGATCGCGCGCCGACGCCAGCGGCGGTCCGTTGGAGAATGCTGAACGCGGCGATTGCGGGCGAGCCGGGCTTCGCGGCTTCGCGATTGGAGGTTGATCGACCGCCCCCTTCCTATTCGGTCGAGACGGTGGAGACGTTGCGCGCCGCGCAACCGGAAGCGGAGTTCTTCTTTCTCGTCGGCGAGGACAACCTGCCGGCGCTGCGAAGCTGGCATCGCTTCGACGATTTGCGGCAGATGGTGCATTTCGTCGTGCTCGATCGCTCCGGCGGAAAAACTGAATATGACTATCCGGCGATCCGTCGGAAGATCGATATTTCCGCCACGACAATCCGGAAACGTGTTGCCAGCGGGCAATCGATTCGTTATCTCGTGCCGGAAACGGTCGAGCAAATCATCCGCCAGGAAAATCTTTACCAAGGAACCACCTAATCGAACCTGAAGAGCTAGCCCGAACCTGCGCGCAACTCGCTTCGGACAAAAAGGCGGAAGGCATCGCAGTGCTCGATCTGCGCGAGATTTCGACCTTCACCGATTTCTTTGTCATCTGCTCGGGGACATCCGAGCCGCATTTAAAAGCGATCGCCGGAGCGATCGAATCGGGGCTGCGCGAGGAGCACGGCGTTCGACCGTCTGCGGTCGATGGCTTTCCGGCGAGCCAATGGATCGTGCTCGATTACATGCAGGTCATCGTGCACGTTTTTCACCAGGAACGGCGCGATTTTTACAGCCTGGAAGATCTCTGGAGCGACGCGCCGCGCCTAACGATCGAGTTGTAGCCGTCGCCCCGTGGTCGACGCCAGGGTGGGAGCCGATTCGTGGTGCGGTGAGGTTTTTGAAAAAGTGAACACACTGCGCTGCGAGAAGCCGCATCGGAGGGCGGCTTTGCAAGCTGTCCCAGCCGGGTTATAAACCCGGCCTCCGTTGGGCTCTGCATCAGAACTTGGAAACTCCCTGCACTCGCGAAAGGCTCGCGCTTGGCGGAGCGAAGCGACTCCAAGACGCTGAGAACAGCGCTACGGTTGCTTCGCTGCCGGCGAGGGCGACGCTGCCGCCGGGGCCGATGGCTTCGGCGAAGCCTTCGGCGCGATGGCTGCACCCGGCGAGCCTTGCGGCCGGCTCGAATCGTATGCCGCCGGTTTCGGGGTCGGCGTCGTGACGACAGGGTTAATGCCGAGCAGCTCGACGTCAAACATCAGCACCGCGTTCGGCCCGATGTCAGAACCGGCGCCACGTTCACCGTAAGCAAGATCCGCCGGCACGAAGAGCTGATATTTCGAGCCCACCTTCATGAGCTGGAGAGCCTCGGTCCAGCCTTTGATCACGCGATTGACCGGAAACTCGGCCGGCTGACCGCGCTTGTAAGAGCTGTCGAACTCGGTGCCGTCGATCGTCGTCCCGCGATAATTCACTTTCACCGTTTCGGTCTCCTTTGGGCTCGGGCCCGTTCCGTCCTTTAGTACCTTGTATTGCAGACCGCTCGAGGTCGTCTTCACGCCTTCTTTTTTCTTGTTCTCTTCGAGGAATTTCTTGCCATCCGTGCTGTTCTTTTCCCCTGCGGCTTTCTTCGAGGCGGCCTGCTTCGCCAGCATCTCCTTTTGGAAAGTCGCCATCGTCGCTTTGGTCTCCTCGTCGGTCATGAGCGGCTTGGCCCCGCTCAACCCATCCTGGATTCCTTTATTCAAAAGCTCCGGATTGACCTCGATCAGCTGCCGTTTCAGGGTGGAGCCAATGTCGAGCCCAATGCTGTAGCTGACTTTCTCCTTCTGGTCTTTGAGTTGGGGATCGGCGGCAGGAGCAAGCGAGGCAAGTGCGAAAGAAGCAGCAATAATGACGAACGAAGTTTTCATAAGGTATTTCTGTGAGTTCAAAAGCGTCGGGTCCGGTTTTCGGCCTGCCGCGCTGAATTCATCCACGGTGATGGCGTCCGCGTCAAGCGGGCGAAGCCGGGTCCAAGCCGGAAGCCTATCGCGTCCGCAAATGATTGCGCTCGCTCTCTTCCTGGCGGGCCTTCTTTCCCTCAGCGCTTCCGCGGCCATTTCTCTCTCGCACCAGGACGCGATGCGGATCGGGCGCAAGATTTGGCAGAACGAGTGTGCCGGCTCCGTTGCCGGACTGACCTCCTGGAACGCGGGAGAAAACTTTGCCTCCCTCGGGATCGGGCACTTCATCTGGTATCCGGCCGGCGCCCAGGGGCCGTTCCAGGAAAGTTTTCCGGACTTCGTCCGCTACGTCTCCAAGCGTGGCGCGAAGCTGCCCGATTTGCTCCTCGGCCGGAAGAGCGGAGCGTGCCCCTGGAATTCTCGGGCGGAATTTCGCGCCGCCGAGTCGAGTCCGGCGATGAAAAACCTGCGTATTTTCCTGGTGGACACAATCGATCTCCAGGCCGACTTCCTGGTGGAGAGATTGCGCAATGCACTCCCGAAAATGCTCGCGGCAGCGCCGGAGGAAGAGCGGGAAAAAATCGAGCAAAGTTTCAACCGTCTCGCGAATCGCGCGCATGGCTGCTACGCCCTGATCGATTACGTCAATTTCAAGGGCTAAGGCGTGCTCGCGACCGAACGCTACCAGGGGCGCGGCTGGGGTCTCCTGCAGGTCTTGGAAGGAATGTCCGATGACAGCGGTGCCTCGCCGCTGGGAGAATTTGCCGACTCAGCCGAGCGCGTCCTGCGCGAGCGGGTGAAGAACGCGCCCCCGGAACGAAAAGAGGAGCGCTGGCTCCCCGGCTGGCTGAAACGGGTCGACACTTATCGTTAGGGCGGGGCTCGGTTGGCGCGCCACCGCAGAACGAGGAGAACAACCAGCGCGCCGCCGAAGATGAGCGCCAGGGTGCGTGTGCGCCGGGAGGGTTCGGGAGGCGGGCCAACCACGACGAGCGGCGATTCCCAGAAAGGAGCGCCGTTGGGCCCGAGGGCTGTCACTTTGAGCGAATGCATCTGGTCGGGATCGAGTCCTGCGATCTGCGCGGTGACCCGGTCGTCGGCGAAGGCAATTTTGGGCGAAGGGAGATCGCGCCAGTTCGTTTGCAGCGCCCCTGCTCCATCGAGCGCGAGAAAACGCTCCTCGATCCGATACTGCGCCACTGGATCTTTCGGCCGCGCCCAGCGCAATTCCCAGAGGGAGCCGGCCAGCCTCTGGGCACGAACCGGCACGGACCGGGCGTTCAGCGAGACGGACGGCACCGGCGGAGGCTCGGCTTGCCTAACGAGACTTGGTTGCTGCGGGCTCGTTGCGGCCGGCGCGGGGGGAACGACTGGCAACGAAGCCGCAACCTTGGGCGAAGGACTCACCGAAGCCTGGGGCAATATAAGGCTTTGGGCCGAGACCGGCAGGCGCGCACTAAACCCATTCCCGCGCGCCACAATCGTTTCATCGACCGCAATCGTGCCATCCGCCGCGATGACGACCGGGATCGCCTTTGCCTCCGCGGGCGCGAGCGCAATCGCCGGGATTGGCTGGATTTTGCGATCGGCCGTAAATTTTACGGTCAGCGGCCGCCCGGTTTGATTAGTCAAAGTAACGGAAGCGGTTCGTGGTGCGTTTTTCTCCCGCGGCGGCAGGATGCGGAGCTCGGCCGGTTCGAATGTGATCGGGGAAGTCGCGCTCCCCGACAGCAACACGCTCGCCAGCGCGCCATCAGCTCCGGTAAGGGTGATCTGGCCCACAAAATCCCGCCCTTCTTCCGGACGGAAGGTGACGGCAATGGTCTCCGTTTTTCCCGACTCCACCCGATAGCCCAACGACGCTAACCGCCACGGCGACGAAATGGAAAGCCGGCCCTCCAGCACCCCGCCACCGTCGTTGGTAATCGCCAAATCACGGGTCTGGCTCTCGCCGGCCATGGTCTGCTCAAACTCTATCCGCCCTGGAACCTGCAAATGAGCCGGTGGCTCCTCGACGATAATTGTCACCTCGGCCGCTGACGAAACGCGATTGCCGCTCGTTTTGACGAGGTACGTGAAACGGTCGTTCGCGACGGACTCGGCACCGTCATTTTGGTAAACGATCGTCGCCCGATTGTCGCCCAGGACCCGGAGCTCGGACAGGGTGCCGTGTGTCGGCGGGTCGACGATCCAAAACGTGACCGTGCCGCTTCCGCCATGATGGCCACGCAACGGGATGATCATGCGGTCGCCGCGCAGGATCCGGATGGTGAACGCGTCGGCCTGCGGCGGCGGGGAAGGCGCGGCGGAGGGGAGTGTGATGTCTGCCTGCGCAACGGCGACCAGGAAGAGAAGCGCGCCAAAAGCGCAAAAACGTCTCCTTATTCCTCGGGTCATCGCCCTGCGACCGTGCCGGAATTGCCGGGCGCTGACAACCGAATCCAAGGACCGGCTTTCTCCGCCATCCGGGTGCTCAACGGAACGCGGAGCAAAAACCATGATTTTATCCTCCTCTAAACGTCCCGACACCGGGGCGTTTCGGCCAGTCGATTGAAGCTGGCTCGCTCCGCAGTGGCATACAGATCGCTGCTATGCAACGGTGCGAACCAATTTCCGCGTTGCCACCGGCGGCCGAATTATTCATTTTTACATCCGGCGCGCGTAGACCGCCTTATCTATTCACTTGGTGATTAACCGGCTTTTAAAATTAACCACTCTCAGCCTCTTCGCTGCGCTCTCCGTCGGTGACATTGGAGCGCAACTGCCGAGTTCCAGGCCGCGTCCTTACACTTCGCGGCCCGGGCCGCGGACCGCGCCCCCGATGAAACGGGCGACCGACCTCATTCACCGGCAGGAGCCAATCAACGTCTCGCCTCGCCTGCTTGAGCAAGTCACCCCGCAGAAGGCCCGGGTCCGCGTTTCTCTCTCCAAACAACGCGCCTACCTCCTGATGGGCGACGAAGTGGTGATCGACTCGCCGATTTCATCCGGGAAACGGGCGCGCCCGACGCCGACGGGAAGTTATCGGATCTCGCAAAAGGACAAGGACCACCGCTCGAACATCTATGGCGATTTCGTCGACTCATCCGGGCGGACCGTGCGGCGAGGGGTGAGCAGCCGGATCGATTCGGCGCCGAGCGGCACGCATTTTGTGGGCTCACCCATGACCTGGTTCATGCGCCTGACCGATGATGGCGTCGGTATGCACGTAGGAATTTTGCCCGGCTATCCGGCTTCGCACGGTTGCATTCGGATGCCCTCGGTCGCTGCCGAGATGTTCTACAGATACGTCAAGGTCGGAACGCCGGTAGTGGTGGCCGATTAAGAAGCTCGGACGACACGGCGGATTCTCTCCAACTTGAAACGTCAGCCGGCGTGATCTGCGGGCTTAGAGGGCGTCTAAAAAGTCGGGCTCCGGACGGAAGTCAGGCTTCCAGCCTGACTCGGCAGGCGGGCATCTTGCCTGCCTGATGCGATGCGACGGGCTGGAAGCCCGTCGGCCGAGTCAGGCA
>JACCZO010000314.1 GCA_013695925.1 Chthoniobacterales bacterium | reverse complement strand
GCATCACGCTGACCCGACCGCGGGCCCTGCAACAACTCCTGCAGAAGAATCTGGGCGAACTTTAGCCGGCGTCTTCGCGCTCAGCGATCGTCACCTTCGGGAGCACTTTCACCATCCAGATCAGCAGCGCGGCGATCCAGAAAAGCGCGGCCGCGACGAGATGAATGATGCGAGCTGCGGGGACGATGTCGGCCACGTAGCGGGAGATCATGGCCAGGAAAATAAGTACTCCCGCGACAATGAAAAAGGGCATCCGCTTTTCGGAAAGATGCGCGTTTCCGCTGTGTCCGAAGATGACCCGGATGGAGACGGTCAGGACGATGAAACTGAATCCGCTGATGAAGAGAATGTGCAGCGCACCGATGCGGTAGTGCGGCCAGGTTGCTTCGACCGCGAGGCCGATCACCACCGCCGCCAAACCGAAGCGCAGACAATTGCCCAGGAAGCTTCGGCCGCGCCGAGCCGTGCGAAGCGCAACGTAAATCAGGACCGCGCCCGCCCGCAGCCAGGCGGCGGGTGTTGACCAACCGAATGTCTCCACCACAAAAGTGGCGTCGATCGTTAGGCCGATCGTCAGGGCGAAGACCGCGCGGGGCAGCCATCCCGGCGGCAGAACGCGCGATTCCGGCAGTGCCTCCGCGCGCGAGATGTTGAGGAGGCGCGCGAGGAGATAGGGGCCGACGCCCAGAATCGGGAATAGGACAAAGCCTTGCTCGAGCAGACTCGCCCCCATGCGATAGGGAGCGGAGTAGAGCTCGTTCTGATAAATCGCGAGGAGCAGCGCACCGATCACTCCGTTCAAGAGACCCAGTGCCACGAGCACGAAATTCGGCGGTGGAGAATCGGCCCGCTGCACGAAGCGTTTTCCGAGAATGAGAGCGAAGGCCGCGAGCAGGAAGGCGAAAAGGAAATCAGCGGCGCGATGCGAACCGCCCAAGTGCAGACCGGCGGCGAGGAGATCGAGCGTGACCAGAAGCAATACCTCCGTCCGGGTGAAATGAGGCGCGGAGGTGATGCGCGGCCCGGCGGTACCAAGGAAGCCAATAATGAAGGAAGCGAGGAAGCCTTCGATCATCAGGCGCGCGTGCAGGATCGAAGGATACTCCGCGATCGCGCCGGAGTAGTAGAGGGGCCAGAGCGCAACGCCGAGCAGGGCGAGAAGCGCGCCGATCGGAAAAAAAACGCGAAATGGTTCCTCGCAGCAGTTGATAGTTAGGCGCGCCGGTGCGGCGGCCGCGGAAGCGCGCTCAGCCATCAGGGTTTTGGCGTTGCGCCGTCATCCTCCGTCGAAACGACGGCCGCGCCCGCGTTCTGCCGCAGGGCCGCATCCAGCGCGCGCCAGGCGAGCATCGCGCACTTCACGCGTTGCGGAAATTTACGGACACCGCCGAGCAGGCGCAGATCGCCGAGAATGGGCGATCCATCGTCGCTCCCGCCGGCGATCAGACCGCGAAAAGCGCCGAGCATTTCCTCCGCCGCGGCGCGCGATTTCCCTTTCAATTTCATCGTCATCAGCGAAGCCGAAGCCTGGCTGATGGCGCACCCTTGCCCGGTGAATTTGATCTGCTGCAAACTGTCGTCGTCGCCAAATTTGACCGCCAGATCGATCTCATCGCCGCAGGCAGGATTATCGCCGTGCACCCGGACCGCCGCGTCGGCAAGAGTCCCGAAATTTCGCGGTCTTCGCGAATGATCGAGAATCACTTCCTGGTAAAGCTCTTCAAGTTCCGAGTTCATGCAAAGAAGCGAACCGCCGCGCGCAGGATTTCCATCATCCGATCGATCTCGGCGCTCGTGTTATAGAAATAAAAGCTCGCGCGTGTCGTCCCGGGCAATCCGAACTTGCGCATCAAGGGCTGATTGCAATGGTGACCGCCGCGCAGGGCCAATCCCTTCTGGTCGGCGAAGGTGGTGAGATCGTGCGGATGGACACCTTTTATCACGAACCCGACGAGCGCCCCGCGTGCTTCCGTCGGCCCCAGCAGACGCATCCCGGGTAGCTCCGCGAGCTGCTCGGCGGCATAAGCGGCTAGCTCCGAATCGTGGGCAAAAATCGCCGGGCGTCCGATGCTCTCGAGATATTCAATCGCCGCCGCCAGGCCGATCGCCCCGGCGATATTCGGCGTGCCGGCCTCGAAGCGGTGTGGCGGTTTTTTGTAGGTGCTCTTCTCCAAACTGACGCTTACGATCATTTCGCCTCCGCCATGCCATGGCGACATCGTCTCCAGAACTTCGGCGCGACCATAGAGAGCGCCGATCCCGGTCGGTCCACACATTTTGTGCCCGGAAAACGCGAGAAAATCGCATCCCAACTCCTGCAGATCGATCGGCAAGTGTCCCGCGCTCTGCGCCGCATCAACCAGCGTGAGCGCACCGGCCGCGCGCGCCTCCCGGCAAAGCTCGGCCACCGGATTGATCGTGCCTAACGAATTGGAAACGTGGGTGAAGGCAAAGAGTTTCACCTCCGGTGTGAGAAGTTGCGGCAGCTGCTCGAGCGCGAGTGTGCCATCCTCGCGCACCGGCACGAAACGCAGCCGCGCCCCGGTCCGTTCCGCGAGCAGCTGCCAGGGCACGAGATTGCTGTGATGTTCCATTTCGGTGAGCAGCACGACGTCACCGGCGCCGAGAAATTTTCCGCCCCAGGCTTGTGCCACGAGGTTGATGCTCTCTGTCGTTCCGCGGGTAAAAATAATCTCGTCCGCGCTCGCCGCGCCCAGGTAGTCGGCGACGCGCCGGCGCGCGCTTTCGTAGGCTTCGGTCGCGCGCGAACTCAGTTCGTGCAAGCCGCGATGCACATTGGCGTTGTTGTGTTCGTAATATTGCCGGAGCGCATCGATCACAGCGCGCGGTTTTTGCGAGGTAGCCGCGTTATCAAAATAGATCAGCGGCTGGCCGTGCACCTCTTGATCGAGGATAGGGAAGTCCCGGCGGACCGCGGCCCAATCGATGGGACCGCGAGAAATCTCATGCACGACCTAATCTGCGACGGCAGTGGGGGCGCGCCACTTTATTTCGAGCAGCCGAGAGCGCAAATTGGCGAGACTATTTGCCCGCCGGCCACTATTTCTCGCGGCGTGCCTCTGGAAGCGAAAAAATTCAAGCTGGATCGCCGACCGCCCCTGGAGCTCGCCCAGGTAAGGAGCCAGGTGTTTTCACAATTTTGTGGTGGAACTCAAAAGGGTTTTCGACCGCCACCCTCGCAGCGCGGAAATCCCCAATGTTTCGCGTCGCCACGGTCAAGCGAGACATTTCAAAGCGAGTCTGTCGGTTCGGAAGGAACGGGCTGAAACCCGTCTTTGCTGGGACAGGCGAGACGCTGGGTAAGATATCGCCTTACCTTCGTCGGTAAAGAGTTCCTTGCCTGGCGAGAATCGACTCCACGTCCAAAGGAATCAACGATCCACCTCGCCCATCACGATGTCGATGCTGCCGAGGATGACCATGACGTCGGCTACGGTGTGGCCGAGGCACATGTCTTCCAAAATCGTTAGGTTGATCAGGCTCGGAGGGCGCACCCGGTAACGATACGGGTTGCCGCTGCCGTCGCTGATCAAATAAAAACCGAGTTCACCTTTGGGCGCCTCGATCCGGCCATAGGCTTCGCCGAGCGGGGGTTTGAAGGCGCGGAGTTTTACC
>JACCZO010000311.1 GCA_013695925.1 Chthoniobacterales bacterium | reverse complement strand
TCGGAGTCATGACCGCGCCGATCATTCCCGGCCTGACCGATCACGAAGTGCCGGCGATTCTCGCCGCGGCGGCCGAAGCGGGGGCGCAGTTTGCGGGCTACACCGTCGTCAGGCTGCCTTATGCGGTCGCGCCACTTTTCGAGCGCTGGCTGGAGGAACATTTCCCCGATCGCAAGGAGAAGGTGCTCGGCCGTATTCGTCATCTACGCGGCGGGGAGCGGCTGAATGATCCCCGTTTCAAAACGCGGATGCGCGGCGAAGGAATCTTCGCGGACCAGATCCGCGATCTCTTCGCTGCCGGCTGCAAACGCGCCGGAATTGGCGGACGTCCGAAACTTTCCACCGCCGCCTTCCGTCGGCCTAACGAACAGCTTTCGTTCTTCTGATGAACGGTGGCGACATTTCGGGGTAGCGCACGCGTCGCGCGTCCTGGTCGCGGGATTCTGCCGCGACGAACTTTTCTCTGAGTTCGAATCGCCGAATGGAATAGCGCCGCGAGGGAAAGTTCGCGACGGCGAGACACCGTCGCCAGCCCGCGAGACGCAGGCGCTACCCCTGACCGAATCGGCGCGGCCCCAAAATTTTCGATCGAGGGCTTTCGGCCTAACGATCTCTAGCGGGAGATCGCACGCACATCGCCGGCCTGGTGCATCCGGCGTTGTTTGCGCATCACGAGCAACATCGAGACACCACCGATCGCGCCAAAGCCAGCCATGATCGGATACCAGACGCCCCAGCCATAGTGATCGATCATCCAACCGGTAAACGGGAGCGCGAGGGCGGTGCCGTAGTATTGAAAGGAATCGATCACCCCCGAGGCGAAGCCCGCCATTTTGCGACCGCCGATATCCATCGGAGCGGCCGTGCCGACGATGGCGTGAGTTGAATTGGCCGTCAGAGCGACGAGGACTAAAAAGAGGCAGCCGATGAAAATGCCCACCGGCGTCGGACCGACCACGCCGGTCGCGATCACGAACGCCGCCGTCAAAATGACGGCGCATTCGACGAAATAGAGCGTCATCGCAACCGGAGAACGGTGCCCCTTGAAAAACTTGTCGGAAACGATCCCGGCACTGAAGGAACCGAGGACAGCGACCAGCGGCATCAGGTTCACCGTCCAAAGCACCGCCGCAGGTTTATCGGCCATGTTCAGTTTCAATTGGTCGTGAAAATAGAGGATCATGAGCTGGTCCGAACTGTTCCGGACCGCGCCGGTGCAGGCATAGGCGACGGCATAGAACCAGATGAGGGGATGGGTGAAAATCGTGAGGAAGGATTCGCGAATGTTCGTGCGGCTACCGGCATCGCCTTCGCTCTCGATTTGACCGAAATGCCCCGCGTCCTCGGGTGTTTCCTTGACGAAAAACGCCAGGAGAATGGCGGCCGTCGCAACAATGAAAGGCGGGATGCGGAAGAGATAATGCCAATCGTCCTTGGCCACGACCCAGGTGCCAACGACGAAGCCGGCGAGAATGATCGGGGCCAGATTATTGATCGCAAACTGGCCGAGCTGAATCATGAAACCGAAAACGCCGGCGAAGGTCCCCCGCTCGGTGCGGCGAAACCAGGCAGCGTTCATCTTGATCATGCCCGGGGCGCCAAACGACTGGAGATAGCCATTCATCAGCCAGATGGCGGCAAACGTAGTGAAGGTGCCGGCGAACGATGCGAAACCGAAAATGAGGTTGATCGTGATCGTCCCCACGGCGCCGATGAGCATCGCGGTCTTGCCACCGATGCGGTCGGTGAGCAGGCCGTTTACGAGTTGGCCAGTGCCGTAGGCGATCGACCACGCGCTCAGCATCCCGGTGATTTGGAAGGTGCTGAATCCGAACTCCGCCACCATCCCCGGGGTGGCGAAGCGGAAGTTGTAGCGACACATGTAATAGGAGGCGTAGAGGAGACCGATGATCCCCCAATTCAAACCGCGCCGGGCTCGGAATCCGGGCGGATATTTGTGCGCAAGCTCACTCATAAAACAGTTTGGCGGCGGGAAGAATGCGCGACCAAACCTGTTGTGCCTAGATAAAAAGTCGTCCGGCGCGGAGGAACGGCAGTGTTGGTCAATTGTCAGTTGGGAGATGGAGGGGATGAAGGCCGACCGGGGTTTGTTTTGATTTTGGCTAAAGCGGTTTTTGCCACCAGTGGGTCCAATTGTCCTGGTCGGCGGGACGCCTGCAATCCACGCGTGATAAGACCCGAAAATCGCTGGTTGCACACCGCCTGATTGTGCTTGGGAAACTCCCGAGCACGACGGGGTGACACTCCGTGCTCCCCGGATCTTGTTGGCGCACCGTTCTCTCCTTTATGATGCACAGCACCTCAGATGATGCTTTGGCAAAAACAGGTCTCGGCCAGCTGGCTGGTGAAAAACGAGCAACTCCTGGAAGAGTTCGGCCCGGAGAAGGTGGCCGTGATCGCGCGCCCGGGACGCGTGCGAAGTCTCGTCCAGGTGTTTTGCAATCACCGCTCCGCCGCGGATCGGTTGCAGCGCAAATTCGGGGGCCAGACGAAAAAGCTGCCGCGCAACTGGCTCGCGCTATACCAGCCGGAAAAATCCCGCGCTCCGCTGCGGATCGGAAACCGTTTAGAAATTCTGAGCGGCCCCTCGGGAGGTCCCGAACCGGAAGGCAAGGCGCGGCTCATCATTCCCGCGGCCGGCGCTTTCGGCACCGGCGAACATGCCACCACCGCGATGTCGCTCCGTCTGCTCGAAGAAACGACGCGAAAGCTGCGGCCGGGCTGGCGGCTCCTCGATGCCGGCACCGGCACCGGCATTCTCGCCCTCGCCGCGCGACGCCTCGGGGCCGGCGAAGTCATCGGTCTGGACAATGATTCGCGCGCGGTTGCCCACGCCTGCAGCAACGGCCGGCTCAATCTTATTTGTCGCGCGCAATTCGTTAGGGCGGATGTTCTCGCCTGGCGGCCTGTTCACCGGTACGACTTTATCACGGCCAACCTCTTCAGCGAACTACTGATCGCCGCCTTACCCATCTTCCGACGCGCGCTGCGCACGGAGGGTCAACTGATCATTTCCGGCATCCTGCGCGCGCAGACCGAAGCGGTGGAGCGCGCACTCGATCGCGCTGGCTTTCACCTCAGAAAGAAACGCCGCCGGGGCAAATGGATCGCGCTGCTCGCGGGCGTGTAGACGCCGCCCTCTGGGAGGCGAGCCTGCGTCCTCATCGGGCAAGAAACCGGCCAAACACCGTTTTCCCCGCGCTTCGCAGAGCGAAGCGTCTACCGGGAGCCGGCGATCGCTGCGGTTTGTGACCACTCGGTTGCAGCGACTGACGCCCGGAGTACGGACCGACCCCGTCGCTCCCCCGTCGCTCCGAAAACCTTCTTGAAGGCTCGTTAGCGGCAGCTACCTTCCGCCTGTCCGAGCGACTTCGATTGCCTGCAACCCCGCGGCTTAATCCTTCAGCCGCTCAGGATTTCCTTATGCAGGCTGATCAACTCTCCTACGTCATCGTCACGCCCTACTCGATGCGCAAATCGCGCACTGGCGGGATTGTTTCCCGCCTTATCTCTCGCACCGGGCTCGATCTGGTCGGCGGCCGGATGTTTGCCCCGAGCGAAGAGCTCGTCCGGCGCTACACCGAGGGGATCGTCACGTCGAAAGACCCGCGGCATCGCGCTACCCAGGAATTGCTCCGCGATTACGTGCAGAAGAATTTTACCGGCGAACGTCAGGACCAGCGCCCGCGCGCCTTGCTCCTTGTTTTTCGCGGACAGGATGCGATCGAGAAAATCCGTCACGTTGTCGGCCACATCGTGCACGAGCGGACAAGTGGAGAGACGATTCGCGACACCTATGGCGATTACATCACCGATGAATCGGGCAAGGTCACTTATTTCGAGCCGGCCGTGATCGCCTCGCTCGACGAGGAATCGGTCGAGGAAAACCTGAAGCTGTGGTCAGAATTTTCTGACCGGGACGGCGGCATCCTCGACGACGTCATTACTTATCCGGCGGACGCGAAAGTCGAGAAGTCGCTCGTCCTGATCAAGCCCGATAATTTCAAATTTCCCAACATCCGCCCGGGCGGCGTGATCGAGGTTTTTTCGCGCACCGGGCTCTACATTATCGGCTTCAAGGTGCACCGCATGAGCGTCGGCCAGGCGGAAGAATTCTACGGACCGGTCCTGAACGTCCTCGAAGACAAACTGGGCGCGAGCAAAGGGCGGGAAGCCTGGGAAGATATTGTGGAGTTCATGTCGGGCGGGCGGCCGAGCGCGATCCCCGAGGGCCAGCGTCTCGCGCCGGGAACCGAGAAGTGCATCGCGATCGTTTATCAGGGCGAAGACGCGGTCCGAAAGATCCGCGACGTGCTCGGGCCGACCGATCCGAGCAAGGCGCCGCCGGGCTCGATTCGGCGGGAATTTGGCCAGACCATCATGGTCAACGCCGCGCACGCCTCCGATTCCGCTGAGAACGCAGAACGTGAGATGGAAATCGTGCAGGTGAAAGAGAACAACCTGAAACCTTTGATTGAAAAGTTCTACGCGCGCCGATAGCTTGCGCTCCCCTTTTTTCGAAACTTTAAGATGAACACTTTGGCCATGGAAATTTCTACGCGCGCAGCTCAAATGAGTCCTTCGCTCACCCTTTCGATCGACAGCAAAGCAAAGGCGATGAAGGCCGAAGGGATCGACATCTGCGGCTTCGGAGCAGGTGAACCCGACTTCGACACTCCGGAGCACATCAAGCAGGCGGCGATCGCCGCTCTGGAGCAGGGTTTCACGAAATACACGCCCAGCTCCGGCCTCCCGGAATTGCGCCAGGCGATCGCCGAGAAACTCGCGAACGACAACGGTCTCGAGTATCGCCCGAGCCAGATCATCGTCAGCAATGGCGCCAAGCATTCCTGTTACAACGCCATCCTCGCGACCTGCGAACCGGGCGACGAGGTGATCATCCCCTCGCCTTACTGGGTGAGCTATCCCGACATGGTGAAGCTGGCCGGCGCCGAGCCCGTCATTGTCCAGACGAACGAACGCAACGGCTGGAAAATGACGGCCGCGGAATTCGAAAACGCGATGACCCCGCGCACCAAAATGGTGATTATGAACAGCCCGGGCAATCCGACTGGCTCGGTCTATTCCCGGGAAGAATTGGAAGCCATCGTGGAGGTCGCGGCGGAGGAGGACATCTACATTTTATCGGACGAGATCTACGAGAAGCTGGTTTATGACGACGCCAAGCACGTCAGCATCGCATCGCTCTCGAAGGCTGCCTACGATCTCACGATCACGATCAATGGATTCAGCAAGTCCTACGCAATGACTGGTTGGCGACTCGGCTACATGGCCGCGCCGGAAGCGATCGCCAAGGCGGTCGACTCGATCCAGAGTCACAGCACCTCGAATCCCTGCTCCTTTGCGCAAAAAGGCGCAGTCGCCGCGCTTAAGGGCGATCAGCAGCCGCTCTCCGACATGCACGATGAGTTTGATATGCGGCGCAATTACATGTTCGATCGCATCTCAAAGATCGCGAACATCACCGCGGTCAAACCGCAGGGCGCGTTCTACGTTTTGGTCAACATCAGCCAGCTCGGCCTGACCTCGCAGAATTTCGCCGATCGCCTCCTGAGCAAAGCCAACGTCGCGGTCATCCCGGGGGCGGCCTTTGGCGACGATCGCACCATCCGCCTAAGCTACGCCACGAGCATCGACGTGATTAAGAAGGGGCTCGACCGGTTCCAGGATTTCTGCCGGACCCTTTGAAGAATTGCTGATTGCGGATTGTTGATTGCTGATTTGTGACTCCGCGCGGACGGACGCGGCGTTTGCTCTTCAATCGGCATTCAGAAATCATCAATCAGCCATGGCCTCCGGCTCGCTCGCTTTCATTCTCCACGCCCATCTGCCTTTCGTTAGGCACCCGGAACACGAAAATTTCCTCGAGGAAGACTGGCTCTTCGAGGCGATCAGCGAAACCTATCTCCCGCTCCTGCGGATGATGCGGGGGCTGGCCGATGAGGGAGTCGATTTCCGGCTCACCTTTTCGCTTACGCCGACCCTCTGCGCGATGCTGCGCGACGAGCTCCTGCAAGCGCGCTACCTCCGCCACCTCGAGCGGCTGATCGGCCTCGCCACCCAGGAGATAGAGCGCAACCGAAACGACCCGCAGCTCGCCGCGCTCTCCCGGTTTTATGCGCAGTTCTTCGCCGAGGCACGCGAATTTTTCGAGACGACTCTTCGTCGCGACATCGTCGGGGCATTTCGCGAACTGCAAGACGCCGGCTTTATCGAAATCATGGCCAGCGCTGCGACCCACGGTTTCCTTCCCCTGCTCGAAAATTTTCCCGCCGCGCAACGAGCCCAGATCCGGATCGGCTGCGACAGCTACCGGGAAATGTTTGGCGGCGAAGCGCGCGGCTTTTGGCTGCCGGAATGCGGCTACTGCGACGGGCTCGATCTCCTTCTCCAGGAAGCCAACGTCCGTTGGTCGGTGCTCGATACCCACGGACTCCTGTTTGCCCAGCCGCGGCCGCTGCATGCCATCTACGCGCCTTGTTATACTCCGGCCGGTCCAGCCGTTTTTGCGCGCGATCGAAAATCGAACCGCGAAGTCTGGAGCTCCGAAAGTGGATATCCGGGCGATCCGGTTTACCGCGATTTTTATCGCGATGTCGGCTTTGACCGCTCCGACGACGAGCTTCGACCATTTCTCCATCCGCCCGGGGTCAGAAAATTTACCGGCCTCAAATATCATCGGGTGAGCGAACGGACAGACGAGAAGGAGCTGTACCATCCCGCCTGGGCTTTGGCGGTGGCCGACGAACATGCCGAAGATTTTTTTGCCAGGTGCCTGGCCTGCTCCCGCGAGCTGAGAGCGCTCCACCTCGAGTCGATTATCGTTAGTCCGTTTGATGCCGAGCTTTTCGGTCATTGGTGGTTCGAAGGTCCGCGTTTTCTGGAGAGCTTCCTGCGGCGCGCGGCGCACCAACCGGAAGAGTTGCAACTGACCACCCCGGCCGAACTCCTGGCCGCGCATCCCACGCAGCAGGTCGTTAGGCCAAATCCTTCCAGTTGGGGCGAGAACGGTTTTAGCAGCGTTTGGCTGGACGAGCAGGCCGCCTGGATTTATCCGCTCCTCCATGCCGCCACCCGCCGCATGATCGAACTCGCGCGGCAGCATCGCGCGACGAACGATCCCGCGATCGAACGCGGCTTGCGCCAGGCCGCGCGCGAACTTCTGCTCGCCCAGGCAAGCGATTGGGCCTTTTTAATCAAAACCCGGAGCGCACCCGATTACGCGCAGCAGCGGACGCAGGATCACCTCACCCGCTTCCAGCGCCTCGCCGCGACGCTCGCGAACAGCCGGGTGGACCGCGAATTTCTTGGCGAATGCGAAGAGCGCGCTAACCTGTTCCCCAATTTGAACTGGCGATATTATCTTTAGCCGGCCACCACATGCGCTTCGCCATTTTGTTTTGTTCCATCCTCGGAATCCTTCCCCTCCAGGCACAGGAATTTCCGAGCCCGACAGTGTCACCTGCGCAGACGCCCTCGCCCACTCCATCCGCATCACCGCCTCGCAGGGCTCCCCTGCGCTTCGCTTTGCCGCCACTCGATGGAACAATCAGCCTCGGGATTTACGGCCGGGACGGCAAGCTGGTCCGCGTCCTCCATCGGGAAGATGAGATTTCCGATTTCACCGCCGGTCACGACGCGCTCGAGACGGAATGGGATGGGAGCGACGACCACGGAAATCCTCTGCCTAACGGAAAATACAGCGCGCACGGTTATGTCGTCGGCGACCTCAAAGTCGAAGGAATCGATTATTTCTTTAATGATTGGGTGACCGACGAAAACTCGCCGCATATCAGGCGGGTCGAAAATGTCGCGCTGGCCTCAGGACAGTTGCTTTTGCTGGTTACTCTCCCCAGCGGAGCAGGCCACGTCATGCGGGCAGATCCCGCCACCGGCAGCTTGCAGAACGATTCAATCTCCGCGGCGGCGCAAGAGACGGATTTTTACGAGTTTGCTTCTCCCGAACGTCTGGGCGTTCGCACGGAAGCGGGCAAACTAGCGCTTCTCGCTGCGACTGATTGGCAACCGGTCACCTGGCCCGGTCTGATCAAGCCCGCAGCGGCGGCCCTGGGAAAAGATGGGAGTGTCTGGGTCATCGACCAGGCCGCACGCGACTCTTTCGCGACTGAGCTTCGGGAGTTTTCGCGCGACGGAGAGATCCTCCGCAGCATGGCGTTCGCTTCCGTTGATCCGCAACCGAAACTGGTCCGCGCCTCGACGACCAGCGAACAAATTTATTTGCTCGAAGAAACTGGATCGCTGCAGCGTTTGCGCAGCCTCACTCTCGTCGCCACAAAAACCGATGAGGCGCAACAGCCGGTCTCCGATTGGAAAGTGGAGTTTGAAAAAAAGATCATCGCTCACGAAAATTTCTCGCTCGAGCAAGGCAAGCCGGTCGCCGCTTCGGCCGCGCCGCCCGGACCGGCCAGGATCACGCAAGGACTGCGGGAAGATCCACTGCAACAGGACCGTCACGGAAAAGTCGAACTCGCCATTGGGATCGATGAAAATGGCAGTTTTCTCAAAACGGGCGATGGATTGCCTCTTCGGACAATCAGCGATACGCCGAATTTGACTCGCGTCCTCCTCGCCCGGCCTAACGAAACCACAATTGACGTTTTCCAGGACGACGGCGCGGTCGTGGAACAGTTCCGAATTTCCCATCTGACGGAAATGATTGCTTTCGACTGCGGCGATTTTGAGTTGAAATAGGACGATGCCCCGCGACATCGTCTATTTCGATCTCGAAACGCAGCGCACCGCCAACGACGCCGGCGGCTGGGACCGCAAAGGCAACATGCAGATGTCGATCGGCGTCATCTACAGCACGCGGTCGGAACGCTACGAAATTTTCCACGAGCCGCGCGTGCATGATTTGATCGAGCGTTTGCGGCAGGCCGATTTGGTCGTCGGCTTCAACGTCATCAATTTCGATTATCACGTCCTGATGGGCTACACCGTGCTCGATCTCGCGCACGAGCTGCCTACCGCCGACCTGATGGTCGACATGGAAGCGAAGCTCGGTCACCGCCTCGGCCTCGACGCGATTGCGCAGGCGACGCTCGGCGTGCGCAAGACCGCGGCCAGTCTCGACGCCATCCGCTGGTGGCGGGAGGGGCGCATTCTCGAGATCGCAGAGTATTGCTGCTTCGACGTCAAGGTGACGCGACTGGTGCATGAGCACGGTTGCCGGCACAAGGAGCTTTTCTTTCACGATCGCTTCGCCCGCAAACAGCGGGTCGAGGTCGATTGGGCGCACCTCTTGCCGCCCGCCTAACGAATTTCTACCTCGATCGGGAGGCAGTGATTGATCTCGTAGGAACCGCGATCGAGGTCGCGCTCCATCGGCTGGATGCGCCCGCGGGAGTCGGTCGCTCGCGCCATCAAAATGCAGCGGCCGGGCGTCGCAGGAGTCTTCCAATTCCACTCCCAGAGTTGCCAGCAATTTGGCGCCGTCTCCTCGCCTAACGACGCCTCCTCCCAGGTCACTCCGCCATCGACACTCATTTCGACCTTGGTGATTCTCGCGTCGGCCGTCCAGGCAGCGCCCCGAACTTTAAATTCCGTGCCGGCCGGGATGACCTCGTTGATCCCCGGTCGCGCAATGGAGGCTTTGACCTGCATCTGCGTGACCGGGACCAGCTCCACGCCGGCCTCGTCGCGCTGCCAAAACGCGTAATCCACCGTCTGGTAATAGCCGTTATACGCCTGCTCGGTGACGACGATGCGCTGAAGCCATTTGACCGCCGCCATTCCGAACCAACCCGGCACAATCGCGCGCAACGGAAAACCATGAGAGGGAGCGAGCGGTTCCCCATTCATCTCAAGCGCGAGAAGAACACCCTCCAATGCCTTGCTCAGTGGAACGCTCCGGGCGTAGTGGATTTTGCCGGCCGGTTTCGGCGACTCGCTGATCGTGCCGCAGTCCGCTCCTTCGAGAATCACTTCAAGCGCCCCGGCCTTGACGCCCGCGCGTCGCAGGACTTCGCCTAACGACACCCCAGTCCATTGGGCATTTCCGACCGCGCCCAATTCCCATTGCGTGCCTTTCACTTTCGGGACGAGGAAGACGCGGCCGTTACCCGCACACTCTAGCGTGGCCGGGATGGTAGTACTGGGCAGTCCGCAGAGGTCGTCGTAGCTCAGCTCCAGGGGAGACTCGACCGCTCCTTCGAGGCGCAAACGCCAGGTCGAGCGATCGATTTGCGGGACGGGAAAGTGCGAGCGGATGTAAAACCGATCGTTTGGGGTAATAAAACCGTCGAGTGTGCCAAACGGCATTTCGAGATTGGCCGGTTCTTTTTCGCGAATGATCATGTCGCACCAAATCTAGCTTGCGCAGTTCTCCGAAACCCAGCGCAAATATTCCGGCAGCCCCTGCTCGACCCGAAAGGCGATGATCTCCGGCACTTCGTAGGGATGCAACTGCCGCAATGTCGTCTCCAGCGCCTCGTAACGATCCGCGCTCGTCTTCAAGAGGACGATCGTCTCGCTCGCCGTCTCCACCTTTTGCTGCCACCAATAGATCGACTCCACCGCAGGTAAAAGATTGGCGCAGGCCGCGCATTTATCTTCGACCAACTGACGGCCGATGCGGCGCGCGGTGGCAACGTCCGGGAAGGTGCTGAGGACGAGAAGAATTTCGTCCGCCATCACTCGTTAGGCCGCGGCAACGGCAGCGTGCCGGCAGATCCAGCCGCCTGCGATTACGACATCGCCGTCGTAGCAAACCGCCGCCTGCCCGGGTGTAACTGCCTTTTGCGACTCGACGAGACGGATCAAGGCGCGGTCGTTTGCCAACGGAATGAGTGTGGCCGCTGCGCCGGGATGGCTGTTGCGAATCTTCACCATCACCGCGAGCGGCTCTTCCGAATGCGACCGGCTGCTCCAATTGATCCGGTCGATTTCAAATTCCTCGACTAGTAAATCCTCGGCGTCGCCGACGAAGACACGATTGGAAGCCGGGTCGATATCGACCACGTAACGCGGGCGCGGTGAACCGCCGGGGAGCCCTTTGCGCTGGCCGATGGTAAACATCTCGATCCCCTCGTGCTCAGCGAGGAAATTCCCCGAAAGATCATAGATCCCGCCGCGATGGAATTCCGTCTCGCCGAGATGGCCGCGCAGAAACGCCTTATAATCGTTGCCCGGGACAAAACAAATCTCCTGGCTGTCGACCTTGTCGGCCACCTTCAAGCCTAACGAGCGCGCGATCTGGCGGATTTCAGGCTTGGCCATGGCTCCGAGCGGGGTCAGCGCGTGCCGGAGCTGCGACTGGCGCAGACTAAAGAGGAAATACGACTGGTCTTTGCGCGGGTCGCGCCCTTTGCGCAGGATGGCGCGCTCGGGACGCTGCTCGATGATCGCGTAATGCCCGGTCGCGATGTAGTCGCAGTCCAACGCGCGGGCCTTTTCCCAGAGGCTGCCGAACTTGAGCTTCTCGTTGCACATGACGCAGGGATTCGGGGTCCGCCCGGCTTGGTATTCGCTCGAGAAATAATCAATCACGACGCGCTCGAACTGGTCCGCTTCATCGACCACGTAATGGGGGATACCTAACGAATGCGCGACTCCCCGGGCGTCCGCGATCGCCTGCGGCCCGCAGCATTTATCCTCCGCCCGGGAGATGCAATCCTGCGGCCAGACCTTCATCGTCACGCCGACGACATCGTACCCCTGCTCGCGCAGCAGATAGCCGGCGACGCTGGAATCAACTCCGCCGCTCATGCCGAGCAGGACGCGCTTTTTGGTTCCGTTCATCGAGCGCCTAAAGTCGGCGCGATTGGTAGACTGGTCAATCGCGCCGGAGCGACTGGGCCGCACCGTTTATCTTCACCGGCCGGCTCACGAACGCGCTGCCGCGGAGAGTAAAACGCCAGGGGAATTCCCGGGCCCGGCTGATGCCAATGCGCGGATCGGCCACGACCTCGACCGTGTCGTTAGGCCGATCTCGAAAGCAATGCGCGGGATCGGAACAAAGGTCGATCTCGTGATGGCGTTTGTTGATCGCGAGGGCCTGGGTCAGCTTGCCGGGACCGGAACAAAGTCGCTTTATCTCTTCGACGCCCCTCCGCTTTCGCATCAATTCCAGCCCGCGCCGCGGCTCGATCGCGCGGACGAGGATGAGTCCATCACGGGGACCGCCTTTGATCAGGACGTTCAACATCCAGTGCACGCCGTAGTTGAAATAGATGTAGGCCGCGCCGGCTTTGTTCCTTTCGACAAAGGCGCGCGTGCTCGGGCGCATGAAGGTGTGGCAGGCTTCGTCGCCCTCGACCAGATACGCTTCGGTCTCGACTACGAGACCGCCGCATTGACCCCAGACCAGCTCGGTCCCGATCAGGTTCTCGGCACACTGCAGAGGATCGATTTGGAAAGCACTCTCGGGCAACACGCGCCCAAATTAGCAGTTTCCGGCGAGAGCGAAATTCCGCGCCGCAAAACCGCCGACCAGGCGATGGCGCCGGAAATATTCGATCAATGCCTCGCGCGTTTGCACGGGATGGAAGGCGCAGCCTGCCTCCGGCCGTTCGAGGATGGAGCGCAATTTCATAAAGCGATGGCCCGCGCTGCGTGCATCGAAGGTGTTCAAGGCAACCCGATAACGCTTCGCCGGATCGAGCGGCCGGCCATCGGCCATTTGCAGACTCGTTAGGCGACGTTCCGTCCCGTGCCCTGAGGTGGAAATTTCGAAGCCAGTCAGGCTGCGGCGTTCCCGCGCCTGGAAAACTTCCTCCATCATTACTTTGAGTTCGAGCGGCGTGAGTTCGGCCGTCACGAGATAGTTTTCGTAGGGCAGGATTTGCCAGAGATCACCGATCGTTTTCGGCCCTTTCCTGAAATTGTGGTCGTCGAAAAGTCCGTGGAAAACGCCGGCGATTCTGAGCCCGTGCTCGGCCAGCGTCTCGGTGATGGCGGCGGCGATGAGTCGTTCCACCTCGCTTGGTTCGCCCGGCTCGGATCGGGCGCTCAATGTTTTCGTCAGCTCACCGATCGGCTCGGCCAGCACCTCGGCGGCGCGGTCCAGGCGCGGCTGCGTCCGGCTCAGGATCGCGGGATCGAGCGCGAAGCGATCGTCCATCAGTTCGGTCCGCGCTTTCCGATGAAGCAATTTTTTGGAACTGCGATCGAACGTCAGATCGACTCGCCCGATATGAATGCCGAAGTGATCGGCCTGAGTGAGCAGCACATCGTTCGTTAGGCGACTGGGAATGTCCTGGTGGGTGTGGCCGGCGATAAGAACGGCGGTTTCCGGAAATTCCGAGGTCAAGGCCATGACGCAATTGGCGAAATCGTCGCCCCCAGTCCGCTCCTTCAACCCCATGTGCCCGGCCAGCACGATGACATCGGCGCCCGCCGCCCGCGCCTGCCGGACGGCGCGCCGAGTGGCCTCAACCGGATGCTGAAACTCGATGCCTTCGAGGAACGTCGGCAGAAACCAAAAGGGCATTCCCGGCGTCGTTAGGCCGATGACTGCCAGCTTGATCCCGGCGATTTCCTTCAATAAATAGGGCTGGATTTTCGCGAATGGATGCTGCGCGTCCGGGAATTGGCCGGCTGGTTTTCCTGCGAGCAGAGTGTTCGCCGCCAGCACCGCCATCTTCGACCCCGCGACCGCTCGGAGGAAAGGATCGATTCCCCAATCGAACTCGTGATTTCCGATGATCCAGGCGTCGTAGCGCAGCAGATTAAAGAGATCGATCATGGACCGCCCCTGGTTGCTGAGCGCGAACTGGGTGCCTTGATAGACGTCGCCGATGTCGAGCAAGAGCGAATGCGGATTCTCACTCTGCCAACGCCGGATCTGGGTAATGCAGCGCGCCATTCCGCCGAGGTCGCGACGGCCGTCATAGTCGGTCGTCGGCAAAATGTGACCGTGCAGATCGGTCGTGTGCAGGATGGAAATCGTGACCAAGTCCTGCGCAGGAATTTCCGCCGCCCGGAGCCATGCCGGCAACGCACTCGCGGCCGTCGCCCCGGCGAGGAGGCGCAGAAACTCACGACGATCGGGAGGATAAACCTTCACGGTGGATGGTTCGGGATTTTGACGACGCCACCGCGCGGAGACAATCTTAAATCAATGAATCTCGAAGGGCTGGATCATATCGCGATCTCGGTGAGCGACGTGGATCGATCGGTGCGGTGGTATGTCGAGGTCCTTGGCCTGGAGCGACAGCACACGGACGTCTGGGATGGGATTCCGCAGTTTGTCGGCAAAGGGGCGACAGGCATTGCGATCTTCCCGGCGCGCGAATCGTCCGCGGGCTCCGGCAAACCGCCGTCGCCGGGTCTGCGGCATTTCGCGTTTGGGGCCGATCGCGCGAATTTCCTCCGCGCCCAGCGCGAGCTGAAGGAACGCGGGATCGATTTCCATTTCGAAGATCACCAGATCGCGCACTCGATATACTTCCGCGATCCCGACGGGTTCAAGCTCGAGATCACGACCTACGAACTCGCGTAAAAGTTGAACGCCGGCCGCTAATCCGGCTGCGCGTTTGCATGGAGCCGACGACCGGTTGATAGCTAGCGCTCATGAAACCGGCCATTCTCATTTGCCTCGCGATCTGCTTTCTCGCGGCGCCGACAAAGGCTGGCTGGTTCTCGCGCCGGACTCCCACTCCGACGCCAACCCCAATCCCGGTGCGCAAGGCGCTCCCACCGCCCACTCCGACGCCGGTGCCAACTCCGACGCTTCCGCCGCGGGAGCTGGTCGCGCTCCCGATTTACGACGAGGCCACCAGCGTGAGGCTCCAGATTTTTCTGGATAACCACGCCTTTGGGCCCGGCAAGATCGACGGCAGGATGGGCGAATTCTTTGGCAAGGCGCTGGTCGCTTACAAAAAAGCGAACGGCCTTCCGCCGACCGGCGCGGTCGATGAGCAATTGCTCGCCCAAGTTCCAGAACCGTATACGACCTACACGATACGGCCGGAGGATGAAAATTTTGTCGGCGAACTCGCGTCCCGCCCTTCGGAGCAGGCGAAACTCAAGGCGATGAAATACGGTTCGCTCCTTGAGTTTGTGGCGGAGCGTTTTCACGCGGCGGAGGATTTCCTGCGCAAGATCAACCCGGGGATGGACTTGGAAAAATTGAAGCCGGGGGACGTGGTGCGCGTGCCTAACGTTGAGCCGTTCGAGATCGAAAAGCTCTCGGAGAAATTCATCCCGAACAATCCGCTCTTCGCCGGGCGGCAAATCTTCATCGATACCCGCGAAAATTTTCTCGAAATCCGCGAGGGCGACAAATTGGTGGCGGAATTTCCGATCACGCCTGGGTCAAAAACGCTTCCTGCGCCGAAAGGCGTTTGGAAAATTCTCGGGATTGCGACCCTGCCCTGGTTCCGGCACGACGAAGGCGTGCTCAACCACGGGGTGCGGACGAATGATTTCCACAACATCCCGCCCGGGCCTAACAATCCGGTTGGAATCCTCTGGTGCGGCCTGAACAAGCCGGGCATCGGTATTCACGGGACGAACAACCCCGAAACGATCGGGCGCGCCGGCAGTCACGGCTGCATCCGGACGGCGAACTGGGATGCAGCGCGGCTGAAAGACATGATCTCTCCCGGGACGATCGTGACGATATTCTAGGAAAGTAATCGCTCGGGGTTCATACTGCGCGTCATGAGAGATCATGGGAGAGATGGGAGTCATGGGAGTCATGAGACCGATTCTTCCCATCCCTCCCATTCCTCCCATTCCTCTCAAGAAGGCGAGCGAGTCCTGCCACCGCGGGGCGACTACCGCACGCTGCTCTCATTCCAAAAAGCCGAACTCATCTACGACCTGACATTCCGCTTCGCCCACAAATACCTCTCGCGCGGCGACCGCACGATCGATCAAATGATCCAACCGGCGCGTTCTGGAAAGAAGAACCTGCTCCACGGGCTGGCAGCCCGTCGTTCGCGGCAGGTTGCCGCGAACCCGCACGTCGTGACGGATGGCTTTTCTGGGGGCGCTGAGCGCACATGCATTCGGCAGACTGCCGAATGCAACGGGCTGGCAGCCCGTGCTCCCCGGAGTCCGCCGCGTCGCCGCGGGATTACGCGATCGCGAACTCATTCTGCCAGGCCTTGCCAGACCGATGATTGAATCATCCCGAAGCAAGACGTTCGATCTCGTTTGCACGCGAAACCATTCTCGCGCAGAAATGGCGACGGGTCGTCCAACCGGCGCGCTTCCAGCCGGCTCGTTAGGCGAAAGAAAAGATACATCGCCCGGATCCAGAACCGCGCATGAAACCGTTGCCAGCCGGCTTCCGGCA
>JACCZO010000112.1 GCA_013695925.1 Chthoniobacterales bacterium | reverse complement strand
AGGTCGGGTGGCTCGCTCTTGCAATCGACGTCCACCCCCGCGGCATCGACAAAGCGATGCCCTCCAGCACTCGTCCCTCCAGCGCCTCGCCTTTCGCGACGATGCCGGGGTGCGCGCACTCGACGCTGAACAGACACTAAATCGAAGCGGAAGCTCGGCTTGCCTTGGCATGTTGGGACAATTGCGGGAAATTGCGCGCATGCTTGCAAAGTTTGCCGATCACGTCTCCCGCACCCTCGAGGAAATTAAAGCGCAGGGGCTTTACAAAAATGAGCGCATCATTACCGGGCCGCAGCGCGCCGAGATCTCGATCGCGGACGGCCGGCGGGTGATTAACCTCTGCGCCAACAATTACCTCGGCCTGGCCGATCATCCCGCGCTCATCTCCGCCGCGAAAGAGGCGCTCGATCTCCGCGGCTTCGGGATGGCAAGCGTGCGTTTCATCTGTGGAACGCAGGATATTCACAAGGAATTGGAAGCTGCCCTAACCAGGTTCCTCGGAACGGATGACACGATTCTTTATCCTTCCTGCTTCGACGCCAACGGCGGCCTTTTCGAGACATTGTTAGGCGCGGAGGACGCGGTCATTTCCGACGAACTGAATCACGCCAGCATCATCGACGGGGTGCGGCTCTGCAAAGCGCAGCGCTACCGTTACAAGAATAGCGACATGGCCGATCTCGAGGCGCAGTTGCAGGCGGCCAAGGACGCGCGCTTCCGGCTCATCGCGACCGACGGCGTCTTCTCGATGGACGGCACGATCGCAAACTTAAAAGGCATCTGCGATCTCGCCGAAAAATACGACGCGATGGTGATGGTGGACGACGCCCACGCCGCGGGTTTCATCGGGAAAACCGGGCGCGGGACGCCGGAGCATTGCGGCGTGGAGGGGCGGATCGACATTCTCACGGGGACGTTAGGCAAAGCGCTTGGCGGCGCGAGCGGCGGCTACACCAGCGGGCGGAAAGAGATCGTCGCGCTCCTTCGTCAGCGTTCGCGGCCCTATCTATTTTCCAATACCGTGCCGCCACCGATCGTCGCCGCCTCGCTCAAAGCGCTCGAACTTCTGACCAGCTCGACCGAGTTGCGCGACAAGCTGGAAGAGAACACGAAATACTTTCGCGCCGCCCTAACCGAGAAAGGCCTGACGATAAAGCCAGGGACGCACCCGATTGTGCCGATCATGCTCGGCGACGCCGCGCTTTCGCAAAAGTTCGCCGCGCGCATGCTCGAAAAAGGAGTTTACGTCGTGGGCTTCTTCTATCCGGTGGTGCCGCACGGGACCGCGCGCGTACGGACGCAGGTGTCCGCGGCGCACAGCCGCGCGGAACTGGAACAAGCGATCAATGCCTTTGCCGCCACGAACGCGGAGCTGGGCGAGTAGCCAGCGTCCTCGCTCGCTTTCTTTCGGTGGAGTTACGGCAAGGAATCTTCCCCGTTGTCATTGGAGGCGATCGGCATTCTCCCGGGGCCCGGCGCGCGTTGACCGGTCGAATACAGGGGCTAAGCTCGTTCCATGCAGGCGCCGCGGTTCCAGGAAAAAAACATTTCGATGGAACAACTGGCCCTGGCTCAGGAGGCGTTTCTCCAGTTTCGCACCAGGTGCTTTTGGTTTCTGCGGCCAGACCTGAGGGTCACGATTGCGGATTTCCCTCTCATTATTCGTGGCCTGCGACTCAATGGCGGACGCGCAGGTTTTGCCCTGGCCGACCGCCTATGCCGCTAACGGTTTTTCAACAGGAGGTGCTTCGGCTCCTGGCACGTTTTCGCAGCCCCGAAAGTTATCTGGCAGGCGGGGTGGTCGTGAATCAGACCGCCGGCACTCCCCGGTTTTCGGACGATCTCGATATATTTCACGACGCGGAAGCGGTCGTGGCCCGCTCGGCGGAGGTGGACGTGCAAACCCTGACGCAAAATGGATTCGAGGTCGTGTGGGATTTGCGCCGGCCCGCCTTTTACCGGGCGCGCGCGAGCAGGAGCGGCCAATCTGTGCGGTTGGATTGGGCGATTGACTCTGCCTTCCGCTTTTTCCCGATCGAAGCGGACGCGGAGCTCGGGTACCGCCTGCATCTCACCGACGTGGCGATGAATAAAGTGCTCGCCCTGGCCGGAAGGAGCGAAGCGCGGGACTTTGTCGACGTGCTCCATCTTCACCGCACCCACTTGTCGCTGGGCGCCATCGCGTGGGCCGCCTGTGCCAAGGATCCTGGCTTTACGCCCGAACTCCTGCTCCAGGAAATGGGACGAAATGCAAACTTTCAACCGGCGGAGTTTCAGGCCCTCGCCCTGGCACAACCGTGGGACCCCGGGGCTGCGAAAATAACATGGTTGCAAGCGGTCGAAGAGGCGCGCGCACTTTTCGATCTGCTTCCGGCGGGCGATCTGGGATGCCTTTACCTCAAGGAGGGAAAGCCGGTCACGCCCCAAGACCGGGCAGAGGTCGCGCGCTTGCTGCGGCACCGCGGTTCGCTTCGCGGCGCTTGGCCGGTTATCTCCGGGGACAGATAGACTCACACCTGGAACGCATCCGATTGTGCCGATCATGCTGGGCGACGCCGCGCTTTCGCAAAAGTTCGCCGCCCGCATGCTCGAAAAAGGAGTTTACGTGGTGGGCTTCTTCTATCCGGTCGTACCGCACGGCACCGCCCGGGTGCAGACGCAGGTCTCCGCCGCGCACAGTCGCGCCGAACTCTCGCAGGCAGTCGAAGCCTTCGCCGCCACGAACGCAGAATTGGCCGGGTAGCGGCCGCCGCGGCGACTTGGTCGGCGCGCCCCGTGAAAGACGGATTGACATCTCGGCGCGACCCTCCTTACGATCGCCATTATGCGCCCCCGGCATTGGATAAAGGCAGCGCGGCTTCCAGCTCTCACGATTTTCCTGGCGGGCTCGGCGCTCGCGGCCCTGCCGCCCGGTAGCATCGATTCCACCTTCAACGCCGGCCGGGGTCCACTGCAGATTTCTCCCGGGGCTGGTTACGGCGCGGTCCTGCAAAGTGACGGCAAGATTGTCGCCGGCGGCATGTTTAACGGGATCGGGCTCGCTCGGAGCGGCGCGGTCGTCCGATTCAATCCCGACGGATCGGTTGACACCACTTTCGATTCTTCCGGCGTCGAAATCGAGAACGGCTACTACACCAAGCCGCTCTCTCTCCAGGCGGACGGCAAAATTATTGTTGGCGGAAGTTTCGACACCGCGGACGGAGCCCATCATTCTTTGCTGCGGCTGAACACCAACGGGACGCTCGATTCCGCGTTCAATCCCATACTCGAGTGGGCCGACCCGGGCGCTGCGCCGATCGTGAATCGCGCGATCGTGCAGCCGGATGGAAAGCTGTTGATCAGCGGAGTCTTTGCGACCGTCAATGGAGTCGCCCGTCCTTCGCTCGCGCGGCTGAACGCGGATGGCACGCTCGATACGACCTTTGTGCCGGTCGCGGGAGGCGGGCCGATCGCGCTGCAAGAGGATGGGAAAATTCTCGCCACCACTGGAGGCCACGAGCCGCGCGCGGTTCGTCTGGAGAGTGACGGGTCGATTGATCCAAGTTTTGATTCCGATCTGACCAAGGTAGGAGCGCTCCTGCTTCGGAGCGATGGGAAAATCATCGTCTCCCAGGACGTTTTCTTTAACGAAATCTTCGAGACGGTTCGGCTGGAGAGCGATGGCTCGATCGATCCATCGTTCCTGCGTCAGCCCGGCTTTGCGATCGCCCTCGACGCCAGTGATCGCACCTACTTATGCGTCAACGGGAACGTCATGGGGTTTCAGCGCCTCAATCCCGATGGCACGACAGACTCCACCTTCCAACCGAGCGTCGAGCCTGGCTACTGTGCGTCCACAGTGGTGGAGCAGCCGGACCAGAAACTGATTGTGGTCGGGGGAAGCTCTGGCGTGGCACGGCTGCTGGAAAATGGACAGATCGATCCTTCATTTGATGTGGAACCCGGCCTAACGATCATAACTGATGGATCAATCGAGCACGCGCAGCTGTTGCCCGACGGCGGGATTATCGTGAGCGGCGCCTTCACTCATATCGATACCCTGCCGCGGAACAAGCTGGCGCGCTTGAACCACGACGGCACACTGGATCCTGATTTTGATGCCGGAGACCTTGCCTTTGACAATCCCGGAGTTTTGGCGGTGCAGGACGATGGGAAGATTGTGGTCGGGATCCACAGCGATATTTTCAGGCTCCTGAAAACGGGGGAGATTGATCCTTCGTTTTCCTACACCGTGCCGAATTTCGCCGGCGTGCAGGCGATCGCGCTGCAACCCGACGGAAAGCTGCTCGTGGGCGAGGGCGAGGCGTTCGTCCGCCTGAATCCCGATGGCTCGTCGGATTCCAGCTTTGATCCCGGTCTGGACGCGGGCCGGGGAGTCAGCCAAATCCTGCTTCAGCCCGATGGCAAAATTCTTATCAACGGCAACTTTTCATCGATCCATGGCATCCCGGGGATCGGTCCGGTGCGTCTGGAGAGTGACGGCGCGCTCGATGAGAGTTTTGATTTTAGCAACGGACATTTCAACTCGCTCGTGGCCCTGCAGCCGGATGGTAAAGTGTTGATCACGAACTTCGGCCTCTTCACTTTCCTGACCCGAGTCAATCCCGACGGCAGCGTCGACCAGGGCTTTGACAGCATGTTTGCCGCCGTCCACGCCGCGGTCGAGCGGGACGGCGTTTACCTCGGAACCAACACCGTCGCGCGTCTGCACAGCGATGGCAGTGTCGATTCCAGGTTTGCCCCGGTCTTTGCTGCGGATGCAGCGATCAGTCAATTGCTGCTGCAGGTGGATGGCCAGATCATTGCGGCCGGGAATTTCTCTCAGGTCAACGGAGTGGCCGTTAATGGCATCGTGCGGCTCAACGGCGTCGCACCCGAAAAGGTAGCGAACATTTCCACTCGCGCGTCGGTCGGAACCGGGGACGCAGTTGAGATCGGCGGTTTCATCGTCACTGGCGCCGCCGAAAAGAGCGTCATCATCCGCGCGATCGGTCCCTCCTTGCAGGTTGATGGAGCTCCTTTACCCGGAGTCATTTCCAACCCGCGCTTGGAGCTGCGCGACTCTGCTGGGCAACTGATCGTGGAGAATGATAACTGGCGTGACTCTCAAGAGACCGAAATCATCGCCAGCGGGTTGGCCCCATCGAACGAACAGGAATCGGCGATCGCCGTCACGCTCGCGCCGGGGGCCTACACCGCGGTCGTCCAGGGCAGCGGCGGCGAGACCGGCATCGCCTTGGTCGAGGTTTACGATGCTTTGCCGGCGTCCGATTCAAGATTGCAAAACATCAGCACCCGCGGGTCGGTGCAAATTGGCGACGACGTTTTAATCGCCGGCCTCATCCTGAGCGGACCGGAGAGCGCCCCGGTCGTGCTCCGGGCGCTCGGTCCTTCTCTTTCGGCATTCGAGATCGCCGCTCCGCTGGGTGACCCGACGATCGAGTTGCATGATCAGTCCGGCGCAATTATCGCCGCGAACGACGATTGGAAAGAAACGCAGGAAACCGAACTGACGGACGCCGGTCTGGCTCCGACTAACGACAAGGAGGCGGCACTTCTGGCGACCCTTGCGCCCGGGCCCTACACGGCCATCGTCCGCGGCGGCGACGGTGCGACAGGCGTGGGTCTGGTTGAGTTCTACGACCTCCGCTGAGAGCGTTTCGTTAGGCGAAGAGAGCGGCAGGGCCGATCATTCGGAAAAAGTTCTCGTCGATGAAACCCCGTCGACCGGTCGCCGAGTCCCTCAGGTTGCGTTGTTCCATCTGATACGGTAATTTGTTTCATATGAAACGAGCGAAGGCCAGTTCAATTGGGCAGGGATTGGTCGCATTGCATATCGCGACCAAAAAACCGAATCCTTCGCCGGCCACGGTGATTCAGGTCGTGCAGGAGGGGCTCGACTTTGCCGAGCTGGAATCGCTCCGCGAGCAACTCGATCTGCCGCTCGATCGCCTCGCCAGCCAACTCGGCCTGGCCCGCGCCACCCTGCACCGCCGCAAAGCGAGCGGTCGCCTGACGAGTAATGAGTCGGATAAGGTGCTCCGTTTCGCGCGGCTTCTTGGTCAGGCGGTCCAGCTCTTCGGCGGGATCGAGGAAGCGCGCCAGTGGCTGAAGGCGCCGCAGCGCGGACTCGGCGGCGCGGTCCCGCTCGACTACGCCCAGACCGAGACCGGCGCGCGCGAAGTGGAAAATCTCCTCGGCCGGATCGACTACGGCGTTTATTCCTGATGCTATCCGGCTGGCGGATCGATAAGCCCGGTCGGGAAGCATTTTCGGGCGAAGGAGCACGGCGTTTTGGCGGTCGCTGGAACTCGCCCGGGGTGGCGGTGGTTTATCTGAGCGAACATCAATCCCTCGCCGCCCTGGAGATTTTCGTGCACCTGCAACCGCTCCTCCCGCACGAGAAATACCTGGCCTATTTCGTGGAGTGGGACGACGCACAAATGGAAACGCTTTCCCCAAAAAAGCTGCCGCCCGACTGGCGCGCCTCGCCGCCCGGCCCTGCGACGATGCACCTCGGCGATCAATGGATCCATCATCAGCGGTCGCTCGTTCTCGCCGTCCCGAGTGTGATTCTCCCTTCCGAGAGAAATTTTCTGCTCAACCCCGCTCATCCGAAGTTCCGTCAATTGCACCGGCATAAACCGGTCGAGTTTGCTTTCGATAACCGGCTGGTGGGTCGTTAGGTAAAAGGGAAGCGGATCACTGCAAATGGTAGACCTCGACCAAACCGACGCCGGTGGTGTCGGCTGCTCCGCGCACGATGGCAGTGTAACCACCCGGGGCCAGGGTTTGCAGGATGGCCGATTCCGCGTCGTCGGTCGGCATGAGACCGGTCGCCGTAATCTCGGCTTCCTGCGTGTCTTTCCAGTTGTTGTTTTCGGTCAGGAGGGCGCCGTTGGCGTCGCGTAGTTCGAGGACGGGATCGAGCAAGGGATCATCGACGCCGAAAGCGCCTAACGACGGGCCGATCGCTCGAATGACCACATCTGTCAGCCCGGTAGCGGTCGGCCCGATGATGAAACCGCCGATCATAACGTTATCCCCGGTATCGACGAAGCCACGTGTACTGATGTTCGCCAGGATTGGCCCGAGGGCCAGATCGAGGTCGTAAACCTCGACTAGAGCGACTCCTGTTCCGCCGGACTTTCCGCTTAGGATTGCGGTGTAATTGCCTGGTTCGAGGGTGGCGAGAACGGCCGACTCGAGATCATCGCTCGGCGCGAGGCCAGTCGCCTCGATCTCAGCCTGCTGCGTATCTTTCCAGTTGTCGTTCGTCACGACCGTGCCATCGAACTCGTGGAATTCGAGAACGGGATCCTCCAACGCCCCACTGAGACCGGCCGTGCCTAACGATGGACCGATCGCCCGCACGATGACCTGCTTCGGAGCATCCCCCGTGATGATGAAGCCGCCAATGAGAACATTGTCGTCGGTCAGCACTTTGAGCCGGGTGGAGATGTTCTGTAATCGAATTCCGAAAGCTTTCGAAAATTCCGAGGTGTTACCGTCTGGATCGGTGGCGGTGGCGGTTACGACACCGACCGGGCCGGCGAAGGCAAAACTGTCGGAAAAGGCGACGTTGCCGACGCCGTCGGTTGTCACGTCGGTCGAGCCGAGAAAGATCTGCCCTTCGCCAAAGCCGCTTGGGTCGGCCGCATCGCTGGCAAAAAACTCGAGCTGATAGGTCGTGTTCGGTCGGCTGTTTAAGAATCCGGAAACGTCCACGTTGCCGCCCGCGACGGAGACAGCGGTAATCCTCGGGAAGTTCTGCAAATTGTTCGCCCCAATATCGGCGTCGCCGAGATCGTTCGGGGTCACGCCGTCGTTGCCGAGGTCAATACCGAGACCGCCATTGTCAAAGATAGAGTTTCCCAGGATGGGTTTGTTACTGCCGGAAATGGAGACACCCTGCAAGCTATTGGCAAAGATGGAGTTTCCCTTGATTTCGCCCGCGCTGACCCCGAACCCGCTGTTGAAGGCGATCACGTTCCCCTCGCCGGGGGCCGTTCCGCCAACTTGGGAAATGAAGGCATCGACGCCATGTGAGCCGTTGCCAAGTGCGCTAATGCCATCGGCTTGCGTGCCAATGAAGTTGCCCAATACCAAGGCCGACGAGACGCCTTGCCCCACCGGTGCCCCGGCGGAAATGCCGGTTCCTCCGTTTCCGGAAATGACATTGCCCGCCAGGGCCGTCGTCCCGCCAATCGTGACGCCTCCAGATTCGAATAACGAGATGCCATCGCCTCCGTTGCCGATCGCCACCGTGCCCGTGACGTCCGTGCCGATGTAATTGCCTTGGATGAAGAGGCCACTCTCGCGGGCGAGGCTTACGCCAACAGAGCCATTGCCCGAAATGATGTTGCGCGCCCCGGCCGTCGTCCCGCCAACGACAGTTCCGCTGCCGTCACGGTTTCCACCGCCAAGGCTCACGCCGCTACCCCCATTCCCCAGGTCTTGGTTGCCGGTGATGTCGGTGCCGATGAGGTTACCTAGCACCTGATTTAATGTGCCGAAGTCACCCCCGTTGACCCCATGTGAGTTGTTGCCCGAAACGAGATTGCGGGCGGCGGGTGTCGTGCCGCCGATCCGGCAGCCGGCCGAATCTAATCCGAGGAGCACACCCGAGTTAGCGCCTGTATTAACGGGATTGCGTAGAGCCACCGTGCCGCTCGCATCCGTGCCGATGAGGTTGCCTTCGACAAAGCTGTTGTTTGACTGAGACAGGTGAATTCCATTTCCTACGAAACGGTTGACGATCAGTCCGCGGATTGTGCTGCCGCCGCTCCCGCTCGCCAATAGCAGCCCATCCGCCCCGTTGCCGGCGCTGGTTCCATCAAGCTCGATCTGCAGTACCATGTTGAGGCCCAGCATGGACTCAACCGAATTGGTGTTTGCACTGGCCCCCGGCTGCGTGTAGCCGTCGATGATCACCGGGTCGGTGATGGTGGTCAGGGCGGAGGCGGGCGTGATCGTGTG
>JACCZO010000307.1 GCA_013695925.1 Chthoniobacterales bacterium | reverse complement strand
ATGCGTGGAAAACTGCCGCTGGCAGATGTGCCCGGCTACATCATCGGACAGGTTGGCGGCGGTCTGCTCGCGGCCTATCTCGTTCTTTACATGAAAGGCAATCCGACGGTGACGCCGATGCAGTTCGCCAGCCCGGCGGTGCCTTTTTTGGCAGAATTCCTGGGGACTTTCGCGCTCGCCTTTGTCGTGCTGAACGTGGCTACGGCCAAGGCCAACTCGAACAATTCCTTCTACGGTCTCGCGATCGGCTTTACCGTAGTGGCGGCCGCCTTTGCCTTCGGCGGTTATTCCGGCGGCGCCTTCAACCCTGCGGTCGCGCTCGGCATCACGGCGATGGGCCTGAACGCGGTCGCCAATGTGTGGATTCATCTCCTGGCTGACTTTGCCGGAGGCGCCGCAGCCGCGCTCGCTTTTCGTTACCTGAGTCCGGAGCGCTTGCAGCAAATGGTCGTCGCACCCCAGGAGGTGAAGGAGAACCGTTAGGATATTTGTTCGTTAGGCCGCAGGATTTGCCCGAGTTCCGATCAGGCGATCGAGTCGCAGCGCGCGCGTGGCTCCCCGCCTGGATGGCCGGGAAAAAAGGATGCAAGCGGCGTCAGGGCGGTTCAAAGTGGAGGCCTCGCCGCCAGAACCGGCTGCGGGTTGCCTGAGCGAAAAAAAAATGACCGCCACCATCGCCAGCCATCTGCCCGGTGCAGCCCCGCGCGACCGGCATCCGAAGGGACTCTACGTCCTCTTCGCGACCGAGATGTGGGAGCGCTTCAGCTTCTACTCCATGCTGGCGATGTTCACGCTCTATCTGCGGGACGAGACCGGGCAGGGCTTCGGCTGGTCGTCGGACAAGGCGACCACGCTTTACGCGAACTATCTCATGTTCGTCTATCTCAGCCCGCTCATCGGCGGCTGGCTGGCGGATCGCAAACTGGGTTATCGCCGCGCAGTCATGATCGGCGGTCTCTTTTTCATGGCGGGGCATCTCCTGCTTTCGTTTCGCTCCATCCCGATCGTCTACGTGGCCCTGACCTGCCTCGTCATCGGCAACGGTCTCTTTAAGCCTAATGTCTCGACCCTGGTCGGAAATCTGTATCCCGACGGCAGCCACCTGAAGGATCGCGCCTACAACATCTTTTACATGGGGATCAACGTCGGCGCCTTTCTCGCGCCGGTGGTGGCGGAGTTTGTGCAGGGCAGGTTCGGGTTCCATCCCGCCTTTGCCGTCGCCGCCGGCGGGATGGCGATCTCGGTTTTTATCATGTGGAAATTCAAGCGCTTCGTGGAGGACGCGGAGCAACCTTCGACCGGCGACGCGCGCGCGATGGCGGACGCCTCCGCGGTCGCGGCCGATGCGCCGCCGGCAGGTGTGAGCTCGCAGGATGAGCTGAATGCCAACCGCCACGAAACGATGCGCGCGGTGCCGGAGTGGAAGCGGATCGGAGCGCTCATCGTGATCTACCTCATCGTGATCGTCTTCTGGATGGTCTTCCACCAGAACGGCTCGACCCTGACTTACTGGGCAAACGAAAACACGGACTGGAACGTGACCGGGATCATCTCAAACGCGATCAACCCGGGCTGGGTCATTCTTTTGACTTTCCCGCTGGTCGCATTCTGGGGCTGGCTCGACCGGCACGGCCTCGAACCCTCGACGCCGACGAAGATGGCGTTCGGAATGATCCTGACCGGGCTCGCTTTCCTCATCCTCTACGTCGGTGCGAAAACGGGCGAAGCGACAGTCGTGGGCGATAATCCCTACGCCTTCAAAGTCTCGCCGCTCTGGCTCCTCGGAGCGTATGGGGTATTGACGTTAGGCGAGCTTATGCTCTCGCCGATGGGTCTCTCGCTGGTCTCAAAAGTGGCGCCCATTCGTTTCCGCGGGGTGATGATGGGCGGCTGGTTCCTGGCAACCGCAATCGGCAACAAGCTGACGCAGATCGGCGAGCTTTGGGACGACTGGCTGCACTCGACTTTCTGGCTCACGCTGAGCGGGGCGGCGCTTTTCATGGCCGTGGTGCTGCTTTTGCTCCTCCGGCCGTTGAAAAAAGCGATGCCGGGGGTATGAGCGCGAGCGCCGCGCCTAACGAGCTGCTGCTGAACGTCAGTGACTACGCCCGCGCAGCCCGCGCGGCGATGGAGAAGAAGGCCTTCGATTACTACGAAGGCGGGGCGCTGGACGAAGTCACGCTGCGCGACAACACCGAGAGCTGGTCGCTGCTGAAACTGTATTACCGGGTCCTGACCGGCACCGGCGCGCGCGATCTTTCTACGACCGTGCTCGGTCAACCGGTCTCGATGCCGATCCTGGTCGCGCCGACGGCGTTTCACAAACTGGCCTGCACCGCGGGCGAGGTCGCGGCCGCGCGCGCGGCAAGGGCGGCAGGGACGTTGTTCATCCTCAGCTCGCTCTCGAATACCGCGATGGAGTCGGTCTTTCCCGAGACAGGGAGCCCACGCTGGTTTCAGCTTTATATCTACAAGGATCGCGAGGTCACTCGCGAGCTCGTGCAACGAGCCGAGGCCGCGGGCGCGGAAGCGATCGTGCTCACGGTCGACGCGCCCGGCTGGGGGACGCGCGAGCGCGATGTGCGCAACAGCTTCAGTCTCCCGGAAGGTCTCACGGTGGAAAACCTATCCCCGTTAGGCAAAGGCGAGATGCCGGAAATGCCGGGCTCCGGCCTGGCCGCGTATGTGCGCGCCAATTTCAAATCCGATCTCGGGTTCGATGACCTGGATTGGCTGTGCGCGGCGACGCGTCTGCCGGTGGTGGTGAAAGGCGTCTGCCGCGGCGACGATGCGCGCCGCTGCGCCGAGCACGGGGCAAGGGCAGTGGTGGTGTCCAATCACGGCGGGCGCCAGCTCGACACCGCGCCCGCCACCTGCGAGGCGCTGCCGCATGTGGTCGAGGCCGTGGGCGAGCTTTGCGAAATCTATGTCGACGGCGGGGTGCGGCGAGGGAGCGATATCGTGAAAGCGATTGCGCTCGGCGCGCGCGCGGTTTTGGTGGGCAGGCCGGTGCTTTGGGGTTTGTGCGTCAACGGCGAAGAAGGCGCGCGCCATGTGCTCGAGATTCTGCGCCGCGAACTCGATGAAGCGATGCTTTTGTGCGGCTGCGGGAAGCTGAGCGAGATCGATTCCGCGCTGCTCGGCCCGTAAAGATGGCGTGGCGGAAATGGTGGGCAGGGCTGGATTCGAACCAGCGAAGGCGTAAGCCAGCGGATTTACAGTCCGCGCCCCGTGTCGTTCCATTTGCCCTATACTAAATGAAAATCTATTGATCCCACGGAGGACCGACATGGCACACCAACCCGCGACAAATTCCCAATACATGCGGCACCGCGTGTGGACGCTTGCAACAATTGCGGCAATAGCATGCGCTGCCACGCTATACTTCGCGCTTAGAGCACACGACGAGCATCTTCGCGCCGCTGGCTTGGCCACCAAGCTGTCGATGAAGGAGCAAGAGCTGTCTGAAAAGCAGGGTGAACTAGAAAGGAGCAAATCCGCGTTGGCGCGCCTTGCGCTGGCTGCGGAGAAACGGACTCGTCCGGCAAGCACCCCGACTGTAGCGCCCGCATCGCATCGTCATCCCGCTTCAGAGGCTCTTTCTCCGGAAGAATCGAAACGCCAATATTCTCTCGCGTGGGTGCACTCGATTTACGACGCATTGTTAACGCAGCTCAACCTTTACCCCGAGCAGCGCGAGCGATTTTATGAGTTGCGACTCGACGCCGATAATCCCCTCGTTCTGGACGCAGATTCGGAGGAGGAATTACGAAATTTATTAGGAACGCGAGGTTTCGAACTTTATCAGAGCTACGCCAGCACCGAAGAGGAACGAACGGCGCTGCTTCGGTTTCGGCAGCAGGTCGACGCATCGGTGCAAATTGCGGACTGGCAGTATGACCGCTTGCAGGACGCCCTGATTCAGGCACAAAAACAGTATCCCCGGAATCCTGGCGGGGCGGCGGATTCATATGACGCCGCTTTGGCCCAAGCCGCGCAGTTTCTCACGCCCGACCAACTAGAGGTCGCTCGAAACTATTTTCACACTCAAGGCGAAGTGGCGCGGCTCGTCCAACGGCTGATACCGCCCGGTATCGAGAAGACGACGCCCCCCGATAAATAAATTCATCGGAGAGCAGATCAAATCCGCGGTTGTCGCGGCGCGGGCGCAGCTCGTAAACGTTGACTCCTGGAAGATGAACAACAATCATGCTCTGGACCTAACCCCCATGACCAAAATTGCTCTCGCCAACGGCACCACGGTAATTATTCGCGCCGAGTCCACTGCGTCGAGACCCCTGAACTAACCGCAGTCCTCGACACGCTGTCCGCCCCAAGTGCCAGCAAAGTGCCAATAGAACCGGCGTAATGGGCACTTAATGGGGATTCATTGGGATGAATTGAAAGTCGCTCAAAGAGCGTTTTCATAGGTCAAAGATGGTGGGCAGGGCTGGATTCGAACCAGCGAAGGCGTAAGCCAGCGGATTTACAGTCCGCCCCGTTTGGCCACTTCGGTACCTACCCGTCGCACCCGAATTGCGAGCGCTTGATATAGGCTCGCTCGCCCGCGGTCGCAACTGTTTTGCCGTTGTTGTAGGTTGCTCGCCGTCATGCACGCTCCGCCTGATCTTCCAGCCCTGACCGGACCGCAACGCGACCAGTTCTGGCCGCCCCTGCCC
>JACCZO010000356.1 GCA_013695925.1 Chthoniobacterales bacterium | reverse complement strand
GCCCAGATTCAGAACCGGGGCAGGCGGAGCGCCCGCCCTACAATCCGAAGCCGATGCGGTATGGCCAGTCTTCCCATTTCTCCACCAATCCACCGCGAACCGGATTCTGGCGAATGTATTGCCACTTCTCTTCAGCCGATTCATCGGAGCGGAGCAAACGATCAAAGCTTCCCGGTTGCCATTCCCAGTCCGCATTCAGGTCCTGTCGCATCCAGCGCTTGATCGCACCGGCCGCGTTGCCGATCGCGGCGTCGCGGTCCACCGGGGCGATCAGGAGATGCACGTGATCCGGCATTAGAACCGCAGCAACCACGTTCCAGTTCGTTAGGCGATGAATCGCGCTTCGGAACGCGACGAAGGCCGCGTCGTTCGCCAGAACCCATTCGCGGCGAGCCACACAAAAGGTGAGAAAATAGACGACCTCTTGATCGGCCCGCAGCCAGACCGGGATTCGCGGGGGATGCGCCATCAGCGCGATCGTAGCCATTTCGCAATTGTAGGGCAAGCGCGTCGCTTGCCAGGATTCTGAACCGGGGCAGGCGGGGCGCCCGCCCTACAACTGATGATTCGGGGACGGGACAGCGCCCGTCCCTCCAAGGGCGTCGTCTGCCACGCCCCTCCTACATGTGTTCGATCACGTTATCGCCGAAGGCCGAACACTTGATCTCGGTCGCGCCCTCCATCTGACGCGCGAAATCGTATGTCACCCGCTTGCTCGCGATCGCGCCGTTGAGGCCTTTCACGATCATATCGGCCGCTTCCGTCCAGCCCATGTAACGGAACATCATCTCGCCCGACAAAATGACCGAGCCCGGGTTTACCTTGTCCTGGTTCGCATATTTCGGCGCCGTGCCGTGGGTCGCTTCGAAGACCGCGTGGCCGGTGATGTAATTGATGTTTCCACCCGGCGCGATCCCAATCCCGCCGACCTGTGCGGCGAGCGCGTCGCTCAGGTAATCGCCATTCAGGTTTAGCGTTGCGATGACATCGAAATCCTCCGGCCGCGTCAACACCTGTTGCAATGTGATGTCCGCGATCGCGTCCTTGATCACGATCCCGGCGCCCGGTTTGCCTTCCGGAATTTTGCACCACGGTCCGCCGTCGAGTTCCTCCGCGCCGAAAAACGATTTCGCCACTTCGTAGCCCCAGTCGCGAAAGGCGCCTTCAGTGAACTTCATGATGTTCCCCTTGTGCACCAGTGTCACGCTCTTGCGCTTGTTTTGGATCGCATAGCTGATCGCGCTATGGATCAGGCGCACGCTGCCCGAGTAACTGACCGACTTGATCCCGACGCCGACCTTCACGTCGGTCGGAAAATCCTTCGCGCCGACCGCCTGCCAGAATTCCTGTGCTTTCTTTTCCGTGCCGAAACGAATTTTGCCAAAAGCCTTCGGGAATTCCTTCTCCAGGAAATCGAGCACCTTCTTCGCTTCCGGCGTGCCGCCCGCCCACTCTATTCCGGCGTAAATGTCCTCCGTGTTCTCGCGGAAAATCACCATGTTCACCTTCTCCGGGCGCTTCACGGGCGAGGGGACGCCTTCAAACCATTGCACCGGGCGGAGACAAACGTAGAGGTCCAGCATCTGGCGGAGGGCGACATTGAGCGAGCTAATCCCGCCGCCGACCGGCGTTGTCAGCGGGCCCTTGATCCCGACGAGATATTCGCGAAACGCCGCGACCGTGTCGTCCGGCAGCCAGTTATCGAACTTATCCTTCGCCGACTGACCGGCGAAGACCTCGAACCAGGAAATCTTTTTCTTGCCGCCGTAGGCTTTTTCGACGGCCGCATCCATCACCCGCTCGCTCGCCGCCCAGATATCGGGCCCGGTGCCGTCGCCCCGGATGAAAGGGATCACCGGACGATCCGGCACGCTCAGTTTATCGGTCCTGGTAATCTTGTCGCCGGCGGGCGGAGTGAGGTCTTTGTAAGGCATGGCGGAATGTAGGGAAAAAGTAGAAAGTAGAAAGTAGAAGGTAGAAAGAATAGGGGATGTATGGCAGCGCAGTGGGGAAAACGCTGAATGGAGCCCCGTGGGGACGGAGCGACATAGACAAAGCCCGAAGGGTGAGCACGGGGCCGCGCGAATCAAAGCTGAAATATTATAGGGCGGGCGCTCCGCCTGCCACCGCCGAGGAGCGACCACGGATGACACGGATAGGCGGGGAAACCTTGGGAAGAGGACGAGCGCCTGCTTTCCGGGGAGCACCCCGAATGCCTTCGGGGTTGGTTCGGCGAGTCTCGCCGAACAGGCTTCCTCTTTTATTGTGCGAAGAGAACGGGCTTACCCACTTGGAAACTTCGTGCTGGGTGACACCCAGCACCGACGGGGTGGCACCCCGTGCTCCCCGGACAATCGGCGGCCCGCTCGCGAACGCTTTCGGAGCTCCGCGGGCCCAATGACAAATAACCGACAACTGCGCGCCAGGCGCGCTACCCCAGCCGGTAAACGATGCGGGCTTTATCCACATCGTAAGGCGACATCTGCAAACGGACGCGGTCGCCCGTCGTGAGGCGGATGAAACGCTTCCGCATTTTGCCCGAGATATGGGCGAGCACGACGTGCTCGTTCGCCAATTGCACCCGGAACATGGTGCCGGCCAGGACGGTCATGACCTTGCCTTCGATTTCGATCGCTTTTTTGGGATCTACAGCCATTTGGGATTTGGTTCTTGAAGTGCAAAACCGGCGCCCGCAACACGGGCGCCGGCCTGCAAAATCAAAAGCGGTCGATTACCGGCGGTTGTTTCCGCCGCCAGCGAATTGACGGGGGCGTTCTTCACGCGCACGCGCTTCGTTCACGGTCAGGGCACGACCGCCGATTTCTTTGCCGTTGAGGGCGGCGATGGCGGCGTTGGCGCCGGCTGCATCGGTGAAGGTGACAAACCCAAACCCGCGGGAGCGGCCGGTTTCGCGGTCGTTCAAGATCGCGACGTCAGTCACTTTGCCGTGTTCGGAGAAGAGATCGGTCAGATCGTTTTCAGTGGTCTCAAAAGAGAGATTTCCTACGTATAGTTTCATTGTTTTTGTGATTTTGGAGCAAAGAGCTGCGAGCTACAGAGCCGTTCCCGGGAATCGGGTTTCAGAATCACCAATGAGGAAACTCACCTGACGATCTACCGCACTACGAACAGAACAGAACTTATCCAAGAGCGGCAACGTTAGTCTGCT
>JACCZO010000351.1 GCA_013695925.1 Chthoniobacterales bacterium | reverse complement strand
TTCTACGGCTGGCCTGACCGCCGATGCCTTGCCATGTGCGTTACTGTTGTTGGACGGCTTTAACGAAGTACCTGAGCACCTCCAGGCCCGAGCGGCCCAAGAGATTTCTGAGTTCCTTAAGGCATGTCCGCTCGTGCATCTTATAATCGCTAGCCGATCGCCGGAATACCTCGAGGCCCTGCAGCTTCCAACCTATCGAATCCAATCGATGACCGACGAGCAGGTCGTTCATCTAATCGACCGACACTTAGGAGAGGGTGAGAAATCACCGGCCCTTGTTGGGAGCTTGCGAGCGTACGCAAAGCTCTGGGAGTGGGCGCACAATCCGCTCCATCTGAAGATGCTCACCGAGTTAGCCAACCCAACAGGTAAGTTGCCGTCAACGGAGGGCCAACTCGTTCAACTGTTCGTTCGCCGCCTATTTCGCCGCGAGAAGATTCAGCGGCAGCAAACGAACGATATCGCCAAGGAACGACTGCTGGCCGCTCTAGCCTTCGAAACTCGCAGTGAAGGACAAACGTCTTTCACCGTAAATGAAGCCCTTCGGATCCTAAGGTCGTCTCGCGACAAGATCGGCTCGCTAGTCGATCTAACCGTTTTTATCAATGAGGTGGTCGACAATCATATTCTCGTGCGATCTCCGGACGATGCAGTCAGCTTCAGCCATGAGCTCTACCAGGATTATTTTGCGGGTGTTGAAATCAAGGAGCGCGAAGAGGTCGAACCAATGTTTATTGAAACTCTTCAGGCTGATCTCCGTTGGGAAGAGTCGTTAATTTTGTACTCTGGTTTATCAGGGAATCGAGCGAATTTTTTTAGTCGCATATCTTCTGTGAACCCGCGTCTTGCAAGGCGAGCCCTCGGCAGTGCGGTCGCTAACGATCCCGAGGTGCAGGAGGTGGTGCGACAAAGTGCCACAGGTGAGTCTTCTCCTGAGCACCTCTTGATTCTTGCTGAATTCGGAGACGTTAATGCCGTCGGGGAAGCAATAGGACTACTACGGACTTACGATGAGCGATACATCGAACTGTTCATTGAAATACTTAGCCGAGCCGGTCGGCCGAAGCCGTTAAACGAATGGGAGCAGACTGAGCAGGTAGACTGGTACAGCATTGCATCCGTTACGATAGAAGCACTGATTCAAAACCAGGCCGGCGCTGCCTTGGGCCAGGTTGCCAGTCGGCTCTGGCCTAAGGCTAGAGATATACAGCTCGCCCGCCGATGCTTTGAAGCTGCTATTGATCTCGGTGATTTAAAGGCCGTTGCGGAGTACGGAGCCCATCTGATTAGCGGAACGAAAATCGATGCCGATGTATCACGAGGCGTCGCGCTAATCTCTTCTGCGGCCGAAGCTGGCTTCCCACCCGCAATGATCGATCTGTCTGATTTGAAGTTTGGTGGGTTACACTCCCCGCAGAACGTCCGCGAAGGAGAAGATTGGCTGCGCCGTGCCGCAGAATTAGGGAACGCCGTCGCGATGAGAGCGCTCGGACAGCGATTGCTCGAAGGAGACGGCGTGCAAAAAGACTCTGCGGAAGGCCATGAGTGGCTGGCTAAGGCGGCAGCAATTGGTCATCTACCAGCGATGCGGGACTACGGCGTCCGCCTGCTCGAAGGAGAAGGAGTTCGAAAAGACCAGCAGGCAGGCGAACGGTGGCTGCGACAGGCTGCGGCTAACGGTGACGAGTTCGCGAAGTGGGAGTTGGGATACCGCCTGCTAGATGGCGGTGGCGTCCGCCAAGACACGGAGGAAGGCATCCGAATACTTACCGAATGCTCCTCCAAGGGTGGCCCACTGAACCTACAGTTTGCTTGGTTAGGAGCTTTCGACAATTACCCGGAATTCAAAAATCGTAAAGTCGGCCCGCGGTGGCTGATGAAGGCAGCGAACGCGGGACTGCGTAAGGCCATGTGCATTCTAGGGGAGCGATACTACGGAGGAGACGGGATTCCGCGCGACTATAAGAAAGCTGCTTTTTGGTTGAAAAGAGCAGCCGAAGCTGGAGATGCAAGTGCAATGAACTCCTACGCGACCATGCTCTTGGACGGTGATCACGAGGCGGCCTATCCCGAAGAGGGCGAGTATTGGCTGCGCAAAGCAGCGCAACAGGAATTTAAGTGGGCGATCCCAGATCTTGCGGAACGGTTGATTACGGGAAACGGCTTGCGCCAGAACTTTGATGAAGGGGCTGATTGGCTTTGCAAATCCCTTGAAATTCCAGTTTTCCAAGGACCAGCGGAAACATTTTTTCTGCCACCCGGTTCCACGATTATGAATTGGATAAGAGCTTTGTTTGTCGGTGATGATCTCCCGAAGCGGCCTGACCTCGCGGAGCGCTTGTTGCGAAAAGCTGCCCAGGGTGGCTGGTCGTGGCCAATGATGGAGTTAGGCGATCGTTTGATTCGGGGTGATGGCATAGCTCGGGATCGCGATGAGGGTGTGGAATGGCTTTTGAAGGCTGCGGCAACTGGCGACGCGCTGTCGATGTATCGCTACGGGTGTCTCCGCCTTGAGAGCGACTTGATTCCCGGAGATACCGAGGAGGGCACCCTGTGGCTCGAACGTTCTGCTCAGAAAGGATTCCCTGAGGCAATGACAGAGCTCGGTAGCCGGTTGATTTATGGGGTGGGGATGAACCCCAATCCGACGCTCGGTCTGAAATGGCTCAGAGAGGCTGTGGCCAAAGACCACCCACGGGCAATAGGGGAATTGGGTCGTTGCATCTTTTTTGGCAACGGCACGCCAAAAGATGAAGAGCAGGGTCTGTTGCTGGCGATAAAGGCCTCTGAGGCGGGGGATTTAGTGGCCAAGACTTTCGCGGCGTTGGTTGTTCTCGAAAGAGAAGACTTTACGATCACTAGCCGTGAGGATGCGATGCGTTGGTTACGCGAAGCGGCCGAAGGCGGCGATGCGAAAGCTGCTCTTAATCTGGGATTCCGTCTCTTGTTAGGTAACGGCTTGCCCGAAAATCCCGAGGAGGCCTTAGCTTGGATTAGGCGCGCAGCGGAGGCGGGAGATGAGGTTGCACAAAGACTCTTGCGAGAGCATGAGTGAATTGCGGACCGTAAGTTGGTCGGTGGAAAACCTGATGACCATCGGGATACATATTATTTCGAGATTCGGCTGCACGAGCTGATCCGGCTCTTGGAGATATCCGAAGACGAGCAATACGAGATCTACTGTCCGCATTTGCATCTATTCAGCCCGGCTCCATGCGGCAAGGCTTTAGGCCGGACCGATCGACCACTGGGGGCTGCGTTTGTGAATCTTGACAGCCTCGCCTGTGTGCCGACATTGCTGCCATGCTATTCACGGCTGTGCTGATTCCTGCGGAGGAAGGCGGTTTTGTTGCGTTCAATCCTGAAACGGGCGCCACGACGCAGGGTGAGAGCGTGCCCGAGGCGGTCGCAAACTTGCAGGAGGCAACAGAGCTGTATCTGGAGGAGTTTCCGATGCAGAGCGTGGGCCAGCCGTTGGTAACGACTTTCGACGTTGCGGGCGCGAATGCCTAAGCTGCCTCGCGTTTCTGGCGCAGAGGCGGTGCGCATTTTGGAGCGCTTGGGATTTGCCGTAGTTCGTCAAAGGGGAAGTCATATCGTGATGCGCCGCGCCGCGTCGGGTTGCGTCGTCCCTAACCACCGTGAGTTAAAGCTCGGCACGTTGGCCGGTGTTCTGCGCCAGGCGGGTGTTTCGGCCGAGGAATTTCTCGCCGCGCGATGATAGCTTATACGCAGATGGAATTAGCGCTCGCCCGAGTGAGTACCTACCTCTGCGTCGTGAACGTGAACGACGCCACGCGCGAAGTTTTCGGCAATATCACGCCCTGGATGCGGGTGGTGTTCTACGCCCTCATGTTCGGGAGCATTGGCATCCTCGGCTGGCAGGTTCTGGCGCATTGGTTTGCCTGGCGCAAAGGGCGCCCGGGTGGGTTTGAAAAGAATCCGCGCGTCTGGCTCGAGCGACTGACCGTTTACGCGCTGGCGCAAAAACGTGTGCACAAGAAAACACTCGGCGCGCTTCTGCACCTCCTCCTCTTCAGCGGGTTCGTCGTTCTTACCATCGGCACCACCCTCCTCGGGATCGCCGATTACGGTCCCTATAATTTTCATCACGGCTGGTACTACCTCATTTATG
>JACCZO010000349.1 GCA_013695925.1 Chthoniobacterales bacterium | reverse complement strand
GATCTCCAGGGTTCCTACAGTTTCAACTTTGTTGCGCCGGTCGAAGCCCAGCCGGTCGCGGGTTACAGCAAAGACACTCGGGACATGACTCTGTCTCATGACGGCCAATCGGTGGAAAGCGCGGTCGTGCGAACCGCCCATCCCGCCTTATCGATCTGGAAGCGGCTGCTACATGACACGACCGTGACCATCGGCTGCAATAATGTCTTCGGCCAGGATCCACCTGACGCGCTGACAACAGTGCGCTATCCCGACTTCCTCTACGACTCCACCGGCCGTTTCGTTTACGTTAGCCTAACGAAAAAGTTTTGATCGGCAACGCAAGTCTCCGGCCCGTAGCGCCCTTCGCGGGACGAGTGCGGACTCGCGTTCGTAGCGCCGCCTTGGACAATGTGCACATGACCCCGCCGAAACCAGCCCCACGCATTTCCGACGCCGCGGCGCTGGCGCCTTTCAAAGCCGAGGTCTGGACGAAATTGAGTCCGGCCGAAAGACTCCGCCGTTCCTGGGCGCTGCGGAAGCGGCTGCCCGATTTGCGCGCCGTTCATGATCGCAAGCTTTTTCCGGAGGGCGCTGACGGGGGTCGCATCTATAGGGCGTGTTCCCCAAATCGGACCGAGCACCAAAAAAGTAGTACCCAAGGTTGCGGCGATCTGGTAAAGCCGGGGGGCGCTGACGGGGTCGCATCTATACATTTGACATTGCTGAAGGAAGCGAAGAAGGTGAGTGATGGCGCGGCCGTTGCGACTGGAATTTGCGGGGGCGATCTATCATCTATTGGCCCGTGGGAACGAGCGGCGACGGATTTTCCGTGGCGAGGGCGATCGGGAGCAGTTTCTGGCCTTGCTGGAGCGTTCCTGTGCGCGCTATGAGGTGTCGCTCCTGGGTTTCGTCCTGATGGAGAATCATTTTCATCTCCTGGCGCAGACCTCACGGGGGAATCTGAGCCGATGGATGCATTGGTTGATGGTGTCCTACACGACCTGGTTCAACCGGCGTTACCGACGCAGCGGGCACCTTTTCCAAGGGCGCTATAAGAGCTTTGTGGTGGAGGAGGGAGAGTATCTGCTGGCCCTGAGTCGCTATCTTCATCTCAACCCGGTGCGGGGGAAAGTGCTGGGGGCAGGGAGCCCGGCGGAGCGCCGGGAGCGACTCCGGGCGTATCGCTGGAGCAGCTATCGGGGTTACGCCGGGCTGGCGAAAGCGTGGGCGGGAGTGGAGGAAGAGTTGGTGCTGGGAGAGATGGGTGGCGACCGGCGCGGGCGGGCGGTGCGTTATCGCCGCTTCGTGGAGACCGGCCTGGTGGAAGAGATTGCCAATCCCTTGGAACTGGTGCGATGGCAGGCGGTGTTGGGGAGCGAGGGGTTTGTGCGGCGGATGCAGGATCGGATGGCGGAGATGCAGGAGGGAGGTCGCGGGGAGGTGACAGCACTGCGCCAGGGGGCGAAAAGGGCGCGACCCGAGGAAGTGGTAGCGGAGGTGGCGCGTCACTACGGCGTGGCGGGCAAGGTCGTGGATGGGGATGAGTTAATGGGAGAAGCGCGCAACGTGGCGCTGTGGTTGATCTGGGAGAGATGCGGGCTCAGTCAGCGGGAAGTGGGAGAATTGTTCGGGCGGATGAGTGCGGCGGCGGTAGCGCAACGCCTGCGTCGGCTCAAGCCGAAGAGTCTGCGCCGGGCGCGCAGTCTGGCCGACGGGATGTCAAACGTATAGATGCGACCCCGACGAAACCCCCCGACCCCGACGAAACCCCCTGGTGCTCGCGCATGAATTGGCTGGACATGGCGGCGATTGGGAAGCTGACCCTCAACAGTTCATGAACGATCTGTACACGCCAGCGCCGGGTGGCTACGACAATGAAGAGGAACATCATGCAGGCCTAACGGAGACGCAGATCGCGAATGAGACAGGAGAGCCGACGCGGTCTAACCACCGTGGAAAGCTCGTTCAGGTCGCAATTGGACCGTCGGGGCGGGTTTCCCAAGTACCGCCTAACTTCTTCCTTTGGCTAACCGCTTTTCCCGACAGCTTGCTGTCGCACCTTCTCGCCGATAGCCCGACGGCGCAAAACCTAGGCGTCGGCAGCTATGCCCCAAGTGGCAACCGTTATCCGAGCGGCCCAAGCATAGGTCCACCTCCGCCCGCTGGCGCTATGTACTACAACGCGATGCGAAATCTATGACCGCGGGTATGCCCACGCATGCCGGGAGAACCCTCTTGATTTTCGCCATTGGACTGCTTCTGATTAACGTGGCGATGGGTGATGCAGATAGTCCGTGTTCTGAGCTTGCAAATGCGACGAGCTTTTCGTTTGGAGCAACGATTTACGCAGGGAAGATTGTATCAGGCCAACGAGCCTTTTCTGCCGTCTTGCACACACGTAATCCCAAGTCTTGCTTCAAAAAGCTAATGATGAGCGGAAATATTCAGAGCAAGATGTACGCGCTGGTCGGGCTTCGCGAATTGGATCCTGCTCAGTTCCGTGTGGAGTTAAATCGTCTTCGAGAACAACGTTTCGCCGTGGTTGTTTTGGCTACGGAGGAAAGCGGTGCGATCAAGAGCAAATCAGGAGAAGCGGTGTTGAAGGAAATTGCTGCCGGGCTGTTCCACCGTGATTTTTTGTTCGCACGAGACAGGCTGCTTCAAGTTGACTAAAGGCAATTGGGGTCAGCGCAAATCTTGACAAAGCCGGAGCCGGCGTCATCCCGCATACGCGGGATCGCGCTTCAAAAGAAATAGTTAGCGCAACTTTGCTGCATTGGTAAAGGAACGGCCACCAAGACAGCCGCCTGGGGGGGAGACACCCAAGCCCCCTTACGC
>JACCZO010000348.1 GCA_013695925.1 Chthoniobacterales bacterium | reverse complement strand
TGTGAGTATTCTGGAGCTGCCCCGTTCGCTTCGAGCGATAGAACCTCTGCGAGCATTTGCGCGAACATCGCTGAGAAGTCGCTGTTCCCAACGTTGCCACCGCTTCCAAGCAACGGGGCCTCTCTTCGATTCTTCTTCTCGCCTTCAAGGAGAACAAATGCGGTGTCCAGCCATTGGAGAGTCGCATCACCGACGACAGAGGAACGAATCGCTGCAAGAAAGTCGTCCTTCTCAGCCTTGCCGAGATTAAGGATCACACCTTTGTGTTCGAAAAGCATGACCGATCCAAGGAAGGCATCACGTTCCTTTTTCCGCTTTTGCGCGCTCCATCCTTCGCGGCTCGCCCTTTGGTCGATGGCAGCTAATTCAGCAGCGGGATCAATGGGTTTTGCTTGCCCGACAAGTGCTGCTTTCGCGCAATGGATTTGCGTTCGGTAGTTCTCAAAGCGCGGCTCGGTTGAACGCGTCAGGGCTTCGATGGCATCGGCGGCCTCACGCGACTTGAACGCATTCGCTTCCACATTCCACTTCTTGTAGAATCCGCAGCCTCCGTTCCATGGCGAAAGGATCGGCGTCGGTTGATAGCGGGTAAGAAAGAAATCGACGAATGCGTTTTTATCGAGCGAAGAACGCAGCACGAAGGTGTCGTTGCGCCATGCGCCGCGTGCCTGCGGATCACCATGTTCTTTGTCTTCACTCGCAAGCCGGAGAACTCCAAGCGCCTTCAAGTAACTGATGAGCGGCTCCGGTGTGCAGCCTTGAAGCACGACCTCATGTCGGCTCATGGTCGCACCTCCGACCCGCGCTCATCAGCCGCGCGCAACAATGATTCGTAGTAGGCGAGCCGAAAGGGACCGAGCGAATCGCGCAAGCGCAGCACGCGTTCGATCCAACTCGGCTCTCCGGCGAACGGTTCCTCTTCGCACTCGCCCAGCTCCATTGGTTCGAGGGAAAGCAGGATATTTGGTGCGATCACACCACCACCCAAATCGACAGCAGGCAGTTCATCGCCTTGCCAAACTCCGCGGGCGAATCGCCGAAAATCGGTGGGCGTGCGCTCATCGGGGAGTGATCGCAGTGAGAGCCGCACCTTGCCATGATGCGCGGCAATCAGGTAAGCGACTAAGTTGCGCAACTCATCAGTAATGGGCACGCTCGGCTGGAGAATCGCAAGAGCCGAAGCCATTTCGTGGCGAAAGTGTTTCTTCTCGTAGCGACTCCACCAGCCGGGATCGCCGGTGCGCTTGTTTTTTCCAGGTGCTTTGGCGATGTCGCGCCGCTCGCGCCAAGCTTCCGGGCGAAGCTCGGAATCGCGGTTCAGCTTGATTGCATTCTGAAAAACTTCATGTGCTTTGCCCCAGTCGTGCCAGCGCGCGGCAACTTCGAGCGCACTGCGGTGCGGTGGATTTAGCGCCTCGAGGATCAGTGCAAGCTCGCCGACAACCTTGTCTGTATGCTGTGCGATGCTTTCCCACGGCTTCTCGGAAAGATCGTCGGAGTCGTTTGCGTCAGGCGGATCAACTTCATCCGGCGGGCGCAAGTCCTTTACTTCCTCCCGCAACTTCGGGTTCCAGCCAAGAAGCTCGGAGTATCCGCCACAGGAAACGTGCAGCAGATAGTTGTGGCCGGGCACGAGCGGTTGCGAATCTGCCTTTCGCCATTCGCGCTCCAAGTAATCCCATTGGAATGCGACCGTGCCGTTTTCTATAAACTCGCGGAACGAGTTGATCGGCACCGGGCATAGCTCTTTGCGTTCCGGCGCTGCGGCGGCAGACGATTTTCGCGCCGGCGACTGCGCGGGCCATTTCTGTTCCCACTGCCTCCAAAAGACTTGAACGCTGCGGTCATCGGCATCGCGAATGAACCGGTCTATGTCGAGATCATTGCCGGCGAGATCGGGCGTCGTATCGAAGAGCTCGATGAAATCCTTGCGCCGCAGCACGTGTCGCGCAGAAGGACGATCCGCAGCATCAATCGGCGACTCAGCGAGTTTTGCAGGAGCGGCGTCTGCGAGTTGGATGATCTTGCTTCGCGCACGTGCGAGATCGGCTTCGCAATAGGGAGCGGCAAACTTCGATTCGTCGAAATCGATCCAGATGATTCGCGCTTCCCGGTCGCGCCCGCGCCGGTTGCACCGGCCAAAGCGCTGCACGAGTGAAGGCCATGGCGCCAGTTCGGTGAAAAGCACTTTTGCAGAAACATCGACCCCCGCTTCGACTACTTGCGTGCTCACGACGATGCCAGGCTTGCCCTCGAGCGCCAGCAGCTCACCGACTCTTGCACGTCTATCGTCCGGCCGGAATCGGGAATGAATCAGCACCGGTGCCGGCAGCGCAGACTTCGCTTTCTTTTGCGCTGCACCGATCGCCGCATGAAGCAGACAGGCGCGCTCGACTGTGTTCACCACCACGAGCGTGATCCCGTCGTCTGCCCTCGCATTGATGATCTTGCTCGCAAGCTTCTTTGTTTCAGGTGGAGAATTGTCAGCGCGGGTTACTGGTTTTTGCGCGTTCAACAGCTTCTCCGCTTGCGAAATGTCGGTGGCCGAGAGTGTCAGCGGCGGCGCGAGCTTGTCCGGCTTAAAATCGATTGTCGCCAACCAATCCGGTCGAAGTGTCGCGCTCATCCACCACGAGAGACTACCGTTCATGGTCTCCATTTCTTCGCGAAACTGCGCGAGTTGCGAAGTGGTCGGCAGCCCCGCGCCCATCAACTGCACTTCATCCATGATCCACAGCGCGTCATTGTTCAGCAGTCCAAAGTGCATCGGCCAGCGGTAGCGGCTCATGCCGTAGCCGCGGTTCAACGCGCGGGATAGGAGCATGTCTTGCGTGCCGATGAGGATGGCATTGTGCTCGGGATGGATGTCCCAAGGGTCGGTCTCACGTTCTTCTCCGCCCATGAGGATATGCAGCCCAACTTTTTCAGAGAGTCCAATCGCGGCGAGCCATTGCTTCACATTGTCTCGTGTTTGCTCGACGAGCGTGCGCATGGGCAGGCAATAGACAAGACGGCGCGGCCAGGTAGCGCGTTTCTTTTCAACGCGGTTCCACAGCCACGCGAGCACGACGGCGACGGTTTTGCCGAGGCCGGTGGGAATGTCGATCAGGCGGGACCGGCATTCTACGCCCTCGGCAAGCCGGCGCTGGTAGTCGAACGGCTCGACGTTCGAATTTTCTGAAAGGCCAAACGCCGTTTTGAAGAACTGATCAAACGTCATCGCAGGAGAGAATACGGGAAGGGGTGGGACAAATACGGTCCGAGGGAGAGGAAAAGTTGAGGGTCTCTAGTTGAGAGGTGAGAGACGGCAGCGCGGAGGAGGAAAGCTTGTTTCATCTCGTCATGAAGGGCACGTACTGCTCGATCTCGCCGGTGAGGTAGCGGGCGAGAATGCGGAACTGGAGTTCGATCGAGCGGCGGTAAGTGACTTTGTAGTCAAAGATCGGATGGGTGATGAGGTGGCTCATCCGCTGTTCGTAGGCGACGAAGAATTGTTTGCGGCCCGCAGCGGTGAGATTCACGGCGCGCCCAGCACGGACAAAATCCTTCTCGGTGATCATCCGATTGTTGATCGCGGTGAGCACGGCGGACTCGGCAATGAGCGGGCGGAATTCTTCCATGATGTCGAGCGCGAGCGCGGGACGCCCGAAGCGCGGTTGATGATAGAACCCGATGTATGGATCGAAACCGACGGCGAGCGCGCCGATGGTGCAGTCTTTGGCGAGCAGACTGTAGGCGAGTGAGAGCATCGCGTTGACCGGATCAGCCGCCCTCCACGGCTTCCGTTCTTGCGTCTGCCGGCGGCATCGCACCTGAGCCGGAATCGACGCGCGTGTGAGTGGCCGCGCCGCGCAACGTGTCGGCGTTATGCACGAAGACGCCTTCGACATGCTCGTAGTAAAATAGTCGCCGGCAATAGACAAACTCGTTGAGCATCCGGGCCGGCAGTGGCTCGGTAGCGATTTC
>JACCZO010000327.1 GCA_013695925.1 Chthoniobacterales bacterium | reverse complement strand
ACCCGGAAGTGGTCTGGTGCCAGCTCGATCCGAAGCCGCTCCCGCTGAACTACCGCCACGAAGCAGAGAGCGGTCTCTACTTCGCGGGCGATTACAACCTGCGTGGCCGCACCGAGGGTGCCGATGTTGACGTCTGTTTTGGCGGCCAGATCTCCATCACCAGCGTCCGGCTGCTGTAACGAAGGCGGCCTTTCTACTCCTGAATCTACGACGGGGCCGGCTCCCTCGATTGACCCGCGTTTCGTCCATCGGGAGCGCCAACCGTGTACTGCGCTTTTCCTTGCAGTAGAACGGCCCTTCCTGCTTTTGCGGCGACGTGTCGCGAGTTGGGCCCGAGCCTAGGCTCGCGTACGGCGCACGGCCAAGGAGATAGGTAGCCCGGGAACGAGACTTTTCCCGGGAAAGCGGAAAACGGCAGGACGACTAGATTCATCACTGCGTAGATGAGAACACCGTAGAATAGCCCGGCGACAACAGAGTGACGAGTGAGAATGGGGATCGCTTTGCTTGCCAGATAGAAAATCGCCGCCCACAAAAACGCGATGCAGAAATGGAGGAGGAGACCGAGCGCCGCGGTCGCAGTGCCGCCCTCGAAAGCGGACGCGCCGAGCAAACCGCTCGAGACCGATTGCAGGATGCGAACCGGTGCCACCCCGCGCAGAGCCGAAAACCCAATCGCGTAGGTAATGTCGAGCGCGCCAGCGATGGCACCGCCGGTGAGGATTGCAGAAAAAGGAGAGAGCCGGCGCATCGAAAACAGAAGTCTATCTCCCGCGTCTACTTCGTCCGTGCGCGAATGATTATTTTCCTTCGTCAGCCCTCTCCAGCGGCGCCCGGTCGAGCTTCTCCATCGGCATGATCGATTTAACCACAAAAATGGCGTGATCCTTTAGAGCGGTAATCGTGTTTTTCGTTAGGCGCACATTTGTTCCACCGCCTTTTGCATTTCCTCCGGGGCGACATCGCGCACGTGCGTGCCGATCGACCACTGATGGCCGAAGGGATCTTCCACCTTGCCGTAGCGATCGCCCCAGAACATGTCCTCGGGAGGCATGGTCGCCTTCGCTCCCGCCTTCACGGCCTGCGCAAACACCGCGTCCGCGTCCTCCACATAGAGATGGATCGTGACGGGTGATCCTTTGAGGTGCTTGGGGCCGTAAGATTCCCATTGCGGCGTCTCATCGTTCAGCATGATGACCGAGTCGCCGATCCGGATGCTGGCGTGCATCACTTTCCCTTCCGGGCTCAGCATTCGACTCAGCTCGACCGCGCCAAACGCCTGTTTGTAAAATTCGATCGCCTCGGCCGCGCCGTCGCAAATCAGGTGCGGTGTGACTGTATGCATCCCCTGCGGAATTTTCGTCGTTGTGCTCATGTTTTTGGTTCCTCTTTTTCCGGTTGGTTGAATGTTTTCAATCAATCCAACGAAGAGCTCGTTGCAATCCGGACAGCGCCTCATCCGATTATTTGAATTGTCGTGACCGGCTGTTTCGGGCAACTTCGTTACCAGACAAGGAAGAGCGAGCCTGATGATATGAGCAGCAAGGTGGCAAATCTGATCGCAGTGGAACTGGCGGTGTTGATCGCGCTCATGGCTTGGCTGGCGTTTTCCAATCTCCGCAGCGTCAAATCGCCACCGATCACGCAACGGCCAGAACGGATGGTTGACTCTTTCGCGACGGTCGCGCCTCTCCGGAACGCCAGAACTCGCCAACCCGCCCCGGTCGATTACCGGGCCGACCTCGAGGCGGAACAACAACCGATTGCAGAGCTCGATCAGACGGCGCAGGAATACGAACCGGCGACCGCAAACCAACCTTACATCAACTCTGACCTGAATACCGGCTACGCTGCCGCAACTTCGCCCTCCTACGCTCTTTTCGATCCTCAACCACGCCTGACTTCAGAGGACTGCCTCTTTTCCCCGGTCGATCAATACCTCTTCTATCCTCAGACGACCGCGCTCGTCGTGTATTCCACCCCTCGGACTTTCAATCGCCGGTTTCAATCGCCGGGCCGGCGGACTGGCGCGCGTCCGGCGGTCGGCCATCGGCGCCCAACGAGTTTCCAGCAACTTCGCCCCCGCGATCGCGGAGCAGCGCCGCGCGAAAAAATGCGTCTGCGACTTCCTTCCACGGGCAACCCAAGAGTCCGGCCTCGCCAAACGCCTTAGCGTGGTCTAGACGCTAACTATCGCCAGGCAACCTATGAGGATCATCCACATGGCATTCGTCGCCAGCCTCGGCGCGGCCTTCGCCCTCTCGGCCGCCGGCCAGCAGTCTGACACGACAGTCACTACCACCGCCGCCGCTGCCAGCCCGGCGGCCAGTCCCGTCGCAAGTCCTGCCACCAATCCCGCGGCGAACTTGTCGCCTAACAATTCCAAACAAATGGAAAAGCGGGAACGCCGACGCGAACACCGCCAGGAACATCGCCGTCGATTTGGTGGGAATAACCGGGATGGCACGGTGCAAGATCAACAGGCAGAACGGCAGGCCAATCGGCAGCGGCGCCGCGAAATGCGGGGCAAGGGCGGCGACGGTCAGACCCGGTCGGAAGAACGACGCCAACTCGAAAACGCCACCCCGTCGCCAACGCCCGCGCAAAAATAACCCGATCCGACCGATCGAGGCCGAACGCGCGTCGCCTAACGAATCCTTGCGCGGCCCCGGCCGTCGTTAGGTCCGTTTCGTGTCAGCCTTCAGAAACCCGCGGCCGGCGCCGATCGGGTCCTTTTCCGGTCGCAGATCGCGCAGTTTGGAGAGCGGCGTTTGCTCGCGCTCAGCGGGCGCGCTCTCTTCCGGGCTTTCGCCCCGCTTGTCTCTTGTTTCGCCTTCCATTGGTAGGATTTTGATGAGCCTCGGTTGGATGGTCAAGACATCGGGATCCACTTAGTTGCTAGAGTGTCATGCACTTTTTGGTGGACGAGGGGAGGGACGACCCGCCTCAGGCGGCTGTCGTCCGTATGATGTTCTCTTTGGCTCACCAAACACGGACGGTATTGAGCTCAAATCGCGGCCAGCCGCTCCCACGCTTGCGCGGGCGAAACGATCAGGACGTCGCCGCGAGATGCGGCCGGATAGTGTCTCGTGTTGCCCGTGACGAGAATGCGATCGGTGGCGTACCGCGCGACCTCCAGGAAAGGCAGGTCGGCCGGATCCGGAAGTTTCCCATGACCCGGCCAGATCGCGGCGGCAACCGCATCCTGATTTCTCAGTTCGAGCAGAAACGCTCCGCGCAGCCGCGCCGGGAACCGAAATTTCGGACGGGCCAGCACCTCCCGGTACTCGCGCTCAATCCGATCGTCGTAGGTCATCCTAAGCGTCCCTGACAGAATCGCGTCCACCAGGCGCCCGGGGAATCCATGCGCGTTGAGCAATCCGGAAATCAGGACGTTTGTATCGAGGACCCAGCTTGGCGGAGCTTTCACCGCGAGCGGTTCCGCCGGACCATCCCGATCTCCGCATCGATTTCCCGCGCGCTCAGCTTATCCGTGCCACGCCTGGCCGCCTGCCGCCGAAGTTCGCTCACGGCCCGGCGCGCCCGGGCGCGGATTTGGTCCTGCAAATCTTCCACGAGAGTGAGATCGCTCGTGGGAAGCAGGATACCGCGCGGCTTGCCATCCTTCGTGATCACGACACTTCCCTCGGCCGCGAGAAGTTTCCAGACCTTCGCCGGGCTGGCCACCAGATCGCGCGAGGGAATGATTTTCATGCACCACGATTATACAAACAAGTGCGGTGCGTCAATCGCGCGCGAGGGCCCGTCTTCAGTTGCTTCCCGAGCAGGCTCCCGAAAAACCTCGAGCTACCACGCGAGAACGAATTACGCCTTGATCGGTTGAGGCCAAGCCGTGCGGCGCGCCGTAACCGCGCTCCTAAACTCCACGCCCGATGTCCCGCCGAAGTTAAGAAAGAGATGGAGCTGCAGATCGCGTACGTGCTCTTCGTCGACATTGTCGGCTACTCGAAGTTGTTGCTCAACGAACAGCGGCGCCTACGCGGCTTGCTCAACGAAATGGTGCGCGGGACAGAACAGTTCCGCACCGCGGAGGAGAAAGGGCGCCTAATCAAGCCTTCCCCCAGGCGGTGGAATGGCGCTGGTGTTTATCAATCGCGGGAAGCGCCGGTCGAATGCGCGCGCATTAGCAACGCCACTGCGAAGAATGGCGCCGCGGCCCGCGACCGTTGGCTTGTCGCTGAAAGCTTCCGGCCCTGCTCGGGTTCCGGTGCGAAATTCTCGTCCTGCTGCTGGCTCTGCTCCGCGTTCGGAGGAAACCGGTCGCCGCGGGCGCGACACCATGTAGGCGACGCGAATCGGCGCCGTCGCCACGGCGGCGACCGTGCGAGGCGCGTGCGTGACAATCGGTTTCGCAACCGTGTGGACGACCCGCGCAAGCAAAAATGGCTGCAGCACGACCGTGATCGGATTCGGTTTGCACGGGGCACGCGTCCGGGCACTGGCAGACCCGGCGAGGAAGAGGCAAAAGAGAAGCACGACTCCCCGCGAATCCCGCGCCAATCGCACAGCTTCTTGAGCGCGGGGCCGGCGCAAGCTCCGAGCGCGTAATTGCGTCGACCGCAGAGATAAAGCACGCTGCGGTGCGAAAGAGCGAACGTGACCGAGAGCCCAAAGAAAATTTTTGCCCGGTTAGCAGGTTGAGGAATGATGGCATCTGAAGCTCAGGACAACCTTCGGTTCGAGATCGGGCATGTGCTCTTCCTCGACGTGGTCGGCTACTCCAGGCTCTTGATCGACGAGCAGAAAGAGCAGATGCGCCAGTTAACCGACGTGGTGCTCGCGACCCGGCCGGTGCAGGAGGCGACCAACGAGCAACTGGTGCGGCTGCCCACCGGGGATGGGATGGCGCTGGTCTTCCGCAACAGCCCGGAAGAACCGGCCCATTGCGCGATCGAGATCGCCCGCGCACTCAAGGCGCATCCCGAGATTCGGGTCCGGATGGGAATTCACAGCGGGCCGGTGAGTGAAGTGAGCGACGTGAACGAGCGCCGAAATATCGCCGGGGCCGGGATCAATATCGCGCAGCGGGTGATGGATTGCGGCGACGCCGGCCACATCCTGGTTTCGCGGCGGGTGGCGGAGGATCTCGCGGAATACCGGCAATGGTCGCCGCACCTGCATAACCTCGGCAGGTTTGAGGTAAAACACGGGGTCAAACTTTCGATCTCCAATCTGGTCGGCGACGACTTCGGCAACCCCGCTTCGCCGGCAAAGCTGGCAGGGCCTCCTGGCGCCGGCGCGGCCGCGAAGCTCGAGAAACCGATTGCCCAAAGTTTCTTTGCCGAGCTCCAGCGACGCAACGTCTATCGCGCCGCCGTCGTCTACACCATGACGAGCTGGCTTCTCATCCAGGTCGCAACCCAGGTTTTCCCGTTTTTTGAAATTCCCAACTGGATCGTCCGGCTGATCATCGTCCTGCTCGTGCTCGGGTTCCCGGTCGCGGCCGGGCTCGCCTGGGCTTTTGAGCTGACGCCGGAGGGGATCGTGAAGACGACTGCGAGACCGACTGGCAAATCGCACGGCTGGCCGCTGATCCACCGGATCTACACCGGCGTCATCGGGGTGCTGGCGATCGCGATTGCCGTTCTCCTTTACCTCCGGTTCTCCAGCACCCAGCGCGGGCAGGGCGAAGATGTGCCGGCCAAAAGCATCGCCGTTTTGCCCTTCGAAAATTACAGCGCGGAGAAGGAGAACAGCTACTTCGCCGACGGCATCCTCGACGACCTGCTGACCAATCTGGCCAAGATCCAGGCCCTGACCGTTATCAGCCGCACGAGCGTGATGAAATATCGCGACGTCGAGAAGCGCGACATCAGGGAAATCGGCAAGACCCTGGGCGTGGCCACCATCCTCGAAGGGAGCGTGCGCCGGGAGAAAGACCGGGTCGTGGTCAACGTGCAGTTGATCGACGCGGAGCGGGACCGCCATCTCTGGGCGCACCGCTACGATCGCACCATCCAGGATTCGTTAGGCTTGGAAGGCGAACTCGCGACCGAGATTGCCGACGCCCTCCGCGCCCGTCTCACGCCCGAGGAAAAAGAGCGGGTGGCGAAAATACCGACCCAGAACGCGGAAGCCTATCTTCTCTACCTGCAGGCTCTGCCGCTCGAGCAGGGGCCGGACACGCTGCTCCAGGATTACCGGAAGGCGGTCGATCTCTACAGCAGGGCGATCGCGCTCGATCCCGAGTTTGCCCTCGCCCGCGCGCATCTCGCCTCGACCTGCGCGGAGATTTTTCATTTCCACGAACCGCTCGACACCTGGAAAAATCGCGCCCGGAGCGAGGCCGAAGCCGCTCTCCGCCTCGAGCCGGATCTGGGCGAAGCGCACTTCGCCCTCGGGCAATGCACCTATTGGTTCGACGAGGATTACGAGCGGGCCCTGGCCGAATTTGCCATCGCGCAACGCGCTTTGCCTAACGACAGCAACATCGGCGCCTACGTTGCCGCCATCCGCCGCCGCCAGGGCCGCTGGGAGGATGCGCTCGCCACCTATCAGAGGATGGAAAAACTCGATCCCCAGAATCCGAACATCATTCGCAACCTCGTCTTCACCAACACCTCGATGCGGCGCTGGCCCCAGGCCGCCCAGGCCGCCGCCCGTTTCCGCGCCGTCGCGCCCGATTCCGTAGTCGCAAAAATCCAATCCGGTTACGTCGATTTCCTCTGGAAAGGCGACCCCGGCGCCTTGCGCCCGTGGCTCGCGAACATCCAGCCGGGCATCGATCCCGACGGCGTCGTGACCTGTGCCCGCTGGGAAGATGCGATGCTGCGGCGCGAATTCGCCGGGGCCGACCAGCTCATGGCGCAGGCGGCGCCGGGCGAATTTTCCTACCTCAACGGCGGGCTCCAGCCGAAGAGTTTTTTCCTCGGGATGACGGCCGTGGCGCGGGGCGACCAGGCCGCCGCGGAAAAGAATTTCGCCGCCGCGCTCCCGAAGTTTGAAAAAGCCGTCGAGGAAGCGGCCGAGGCCGCCGAGCGCCATGCCAACCTCGGCCTGCTCTACGCTTTCATGGGACGAAAGGCCGACGCCATTCGCGAAGGCCGGCTCGCGGTGCAGCTCAAGCCGGAAGCGAAAGACGCCAACGACGGCGCGATCATGCTTTGCTACCTGGCCTTGATCTACGCCCGCGTCGGCGAGCCCGAGCAGGCGATTCCATTGATCGAACAATTGCTGCGCACCCCTGGGGCGGTCGACAGCGTCAACTACAGCATCACCCGCAACGATCTCAGGCATCGCTGGGAATGGGATCCGCTCCGGAAAGATGCGCGCTTTGTGAAACTGCTCCAGACGCCCTAAAGCGGGTAATTCCAGTTCGTCAGGGCCGGGCCCAGCTTTTCGCTGAAGCGGATCCGCAAATCTGGCGCAAGCTGCTCCTGCCACTGACCGCTTTTCCCGACCCGCAAAAACTTGGCCCGGCCAGTGTCGCCCTGCTCGAGCAGCTTCTCTTTCTTGCGCGCAAACGACTGATTCTCGACCGCCGCGGCGATTTCCACCGCGCTCCGTTCCAGGCCGAGGTGCTGCAGAATGCGGGCGGCCTCTTCTTCCGGGCGGGAGAGCAAATCTTCGTAGCGAATAATCGGCACACCCGCTTCCGCGTAGGGAAGCCAGTGTTCCGCCCAGGAAAGGCGGACTGTCTTGTGCACCGCGGCCGAGCCGTCGAGCAACGCCTCCGTCATCCGTTCCAGTCGGTACTTCTGCCTAACGAGAAGCGGATAAAGGGTGTGGCGATAGAGTTTCTCGCCCTGCGGCAGGAGACGGAAGAGCGCGCGCAGGAATGGATAACGATTGAACTGGAAATGGTTGGCGGCCGAAAGCGCGATGTCGCGCGGATCGCGCAGGATGTAGATCACCCGGCGCGCGATCTCGTCCGGAGAAACGCCCAGGTCAACGAAGGCGTGGTGCGATTTGTAGCAGCGAAAAACGGAAACGCGATTTTCGCCCTCGACCGCGATTTCTTTTTTGTCAGATTGCCAGAAACCGGCCACGGGACACCCGACCAGTTCGGCCACGAGCCGCGTCGCCCAGGTGGAGCCGCTCTTGGGATAGCCGACGACGATGATATTTTTCATCGGGGCGAAGCTGCGATGCTGATTTTCTCCGGGGAGCGCACGCGCCCTCGCGTGCCGTTTGCGGCGCCTCGCCGCAAACTGGGTCGGCGTAGCAAAGTCTCACCGGTTGAGACGCTGGAGATTGCTCGCTCCGTTCGGCGAGGCGCCAAACGGAGCACCCGAGGGCGCGTGCGCTCCCCAGAAGCCGCCGCGCACCGTGTCCAAATCTGACCCACTCGCGGTGAAGACTCATGTCCCCGCCGCAGGAAGAACGCGTCCGCCGGACTGCTCTTCAACCTTCCTCCCGTAATCGCTGAAAGGCTTCGCCCAGATGATCGAGGAGATCGCTCGGCAAAAGCGATTCCTCGCTCGCGGCGCCGTGGCAGATTGCCAGCTCCGCCGCGCGACCGCTAACCCAGGCGCCAAGACGCGCGGCGTCGTTAGGCGAAAGCTTCTGGCCGAGCAGGCCGGCGCAGACGCCAGTCAGAACGTCGCCCATCCCGCCCGTCGCCATCCCGGGGTTGCCGGTCGAGTTGTAACTTAAGCGACAGCCCGCTTCCGCCACGATGGTGCGACTGCCTTTCAAAAGCAGCGTGACCGCGTACTCCTCGCAAAACTTCGTCGCCACTTCCGCGCGCAGCATCTTCTCGTGAGGGAAAAGGCGCTTCATCTCACCCGGATGCGGCGTAAGAAGGCGCGCTCCGCGGCTCTTTTTCAAGGTCGCAATCTCCTCCGCCAGGATATTGAGGCCGTCGGCATCGACCACCATCGGTTGCTTCGCTTCGCGGATGAGCTTGCGGATCTCCGCAGCGCGCGCCTTGCCAAGACCCGGGCCGACCGCCCAGACGTCGATCGGTTCCTCGAGCAGATCGGCGTAGGACTTGACCGGTTTCACCATCACCTCCGGAGCGGCCGAGGTCGCGATAATTTCGTAGATCTCTTCCGGGACAAACAACTCGACCAGGCCCGCCCCGGCGCGGAGCGCGCCTAACGAACACAGAAGCGCCGCGCCGGTGAAGCCGCGCGAACCGGCCACGATGCCGATCCGCCCAAACTGGTTTTTGTAGGCGGAATATTTGCGGCGCGGAAGAAGGGGACGGAGCGCTTCCGGGGTCGCCAGTTCGGAATCACTCTCTTTTTCCGGCTGCAATTCGGGGAGCGGGACAAGTTCGAGGCGTCCGACGAAATCAATCGCGGAATCTGCCACCAGACCGCGCTTCACGCAGCCGACCGTGATGGTGAAGTCGGCCATCACGCAGTCGTCGTCTGCCGCGCCGGAGTCGCCGTCGAGACCGGAAGGAAGATCGATCGCGATAATGTGGGCGCGGCCGCGCAAGGCGTTGATCTCGCGACAGGCAGCCCGGATCGGCTCGCGCAAGGGCGGATGGGTGCCGAGGCCAAGCAAGCCATCGAGGATGACCGTTCCACAATGTGGGAGGGGTCTTTGCACCCCGATCAGGGAAGACGTCGCGGCAATCGGGGCGCACAGGCCCCTCCCACATTGCAGCTCGCGCAGTTTCTCCTTCGTCAGGGCACTGAGCTCCTCCTCGGATAAAACGAGCCGCGTCTCGATTTCCCAGCCGGCCTGCGCGAGCCAGGACGCGGCGACAAAGGCGTCGCCCGCGTTGTGCCCTTTCCCGGCAAAGACGATGCACTTCCCGGCGCGTGGAAAAAATTTGGCAATCGCGCGCGCGATCCCGGCGCCGGCTTCTTCCATCAATGCCTCGGCTGACACGCCCCGTGCGAAGGCCGCTTCCTCGGCCGCGCGCATCTCTGCCGGCGTGATGATGGGTGTGTGCAACTTATTCGTCGGAAGCGGCCGGCTTTTTCTTGGCCGGCGTTTTGCTGCTCGCGCTTTTCTTGCTGCTCGTGCTCGACTTCTTACTGCTCGTCTTTTTGCTCGTGCTCGAGCTTTTCTTTTTCGAACTCTTGCTGGAAGATTTTTTCGATTTCTTTTTCGAGGTGCGGTAGGTAGGCCGCCGTTCCGCCTCGGCCCGGACAAAGTCGTTGTAATTCCCAGTCGACCGAATGGGCGACGGGAGATGGACCAGCCCGGCCACGACGGGCCGGTTGGGCGGAGTCGGTTTCCCCATGATCCCGTCGGCGATCCGGTCGGCGAGGCGCTGCCGGTAACGGCTATCGAGCGCCATGCGCGCCTCCGTGGGATTGGTCAGGAACCCGCATTCCACCAGCACGGCCGGGACGGAAGAACGGCGCAGGACGAAATAGCCGCGCCGTCGGATGCCGCGGTTCTCGGTGCTCGTGCTCGAGACGACGTGACGATGAATATCGGCCGCCAGTTTCGCGCTCTGCGTGCTGTAATAATAAGTCTCGATCCCGTTGGCGCCGACGCGCGCCGCGGAATTGAAATGGACGCTGACCAGAATCGCGTCGCGATATCGGCTCGCGATGCGCACGCGTTCGCCGAGTGGGATGAAGACATCGCTCTCGCGCGTCATGACGACGCGGTAGCCGGCGCGGCGGAGTCTCTTTTGCAGCCGTTGCGCGACGTCGAGCGTCATTGCTTTCTCCGCCACCCGCTGCCGGGGGATTCCACCGCGATCAAAACCGCCATGGCCGGGGTCGATCACCACGGTGGAGAAATTTCGCCCCGCCGCCGAGCCGACGGGCAGGCAAAGCACAAGCAGCGCGAGCAGCCTCGCGAACAAACTCAGGTGTAAGGCGCGCCCGCGGACGCGAAACAAATTGGCCGGCATCTGGATTAATCTTCCGGCGGTAAATTAGCAGGCCGATCGGATAACTTCGGCAGCGCGCGTTGGGCGGCGGGCGGGGCCGGCACGTCCTGCGTTCCCCCGCTCACCGCGACTGTGCCCTCGGGGGTGCGGCGCAGGCGCGGGGTGCTGCGCGTTTGGGAATAGGTCGTGTGTTTCAATAATCGCCCGTCGAGCCCGACGACAGAATAAGACCAGATCCGGGGGGCGGAACATTGCAGGACGTGGAGCTGATTGTCGCGGTCGATCTCGGCGTGCGGTTCATCGAAAGAGATGAGCCGGCCTAACGAAAAGGTGGCATAGACAAGACTGTTCTCCTGGTCTTCCACGCGCACATAGAGCGAGGTGTGATCGGGGAATCGGTTCGTCATCAGAGAATAGGTGCGCACCCCGCCGTTCGCCGGGTCGCCCACTGTCCGTCGCCAGATGGGCCGCGCGGTCGTGACCTCGAAGACTTTGGCCCGGGCATAAAAAAACTTGTTCAAATCGGCGAAAAATACGTTGGCCCGGACGTGGTAAACACCGAGATCGGTGATCGGGAAAAGGGGCGTGAGGTTGATCTTGCGGGTGACGGAAGTGCCGGCGGCGATTTTCAAGGGCGGCTCATCTCGCTGCAAGATCGGGACGAGGGTGCGGCCTTCCTTGGCGGTCACTTCAAAGCCGTACCAGTGCTGTTCATTATCGTCGCGCAGTTCGATCTCGCGCCCGGCCAGGTTGGTGATCGTGACCGTCGCGATGACCGGTTCGTAGGCGATGTATTGCAGACGTTTGAATTTCAGCTCCACCTGGATCTGGCCCTCGGCCGAAACGGCCACGAAAAAGAGCGCGAGGAAGAGAAGAGGGCGGATCATGAGCGCCTAAAATAACGCAAGTCGAGGGAGATGAAAGCTGATGCGAACCGGCCGGCTCTTCTTCCTCGCATTTCTCATCGTGCTCCTGCTCGTGCTCGTGATCGTGATCGTGATCAAAGCCGCGAAGACCGATCACGAGTAGGAGCACGAGCACGATAACGAAGGAGGACCGGAGCCCGCCCTAACGACCCCAGAATTTCACTTTCTCGAAAACGCCGGTTTTCTTCGGCGACAGAACCGGCGGCGGCGGTCCGACCATGGTGGCGAGCTTTTTCGCTTCCTCGGCCAATTCCCTCCAAGTCGTTAGGGCATCCTCCCCCGAGGTCTGCATCCGGTGGATGAGGGTGAGAACACGCCCGCTTCCCGGGATGGCGGTCGCTTTCGTCATCGGGATAAGGACCCGCCCGACCATCTGGATTTCGCTCTGGGAAGGCGCGAGCTGCGCCATGGCGGGATTGGCGACCGCGACGTCGGCCAGCCGGCATTCATCGTTAGGGGTAACGAAGATGCGCGAGAGGCGGAGCGGCGCGTGCATGATCCCGTGATCGTCGAGATGGGCGAGGGCCTCGGCGATGGCGCGCACGATGCGCAGCGCCGTCGTCTCCGGGATGGTGTGGCCACGCGCCTTGATCTCATAAACGGTGCGCCCGACGACAAATTCGCGCGCATAAAAATATGTGCCCTCGAATTCGCCCGCTTCGTAAACGGGCAGAATCGACGGGTGCCGGATGTTGGCGTTGGCGCTGGCGGTATCGAGAAATTCCTGCGCGCGTTCCGGGCTTTGGCGCAGGCTGCTGCGCAGGACGTGGAGGACGACCGAGCGTCCGATCGAGGTTTGCTCGGCCTGGTAAACCTTGTCCCAGAAGCTCTCGGTCAACTTCTGCCCGACGAGGTAGGTGCCAAACTGTTCGCCGGTCAGGTCCGGTTCGGGCGGCAAAAGGGTGGTCGAGATTTCCGACTCCGCCCCGCCCGGCTGGAGAGCGCGCTCTTCGCGCTCCCGCATCACCACCTCGATCAGGGCCGCGTCCCAGCCGATGTCGATCGATTGCTCGGCCGGGCTGGCGTTGGCGTCGTAGGCAAACTCGGCGTGGCCCCAGCGCAGCATCTCAAAAATCGCATCCAGCCCGCGGGCCCGTTGCGTCTCGGCATGGCGCAGCTCGCCGTTGCGCAGATAGACGACGCCCGCTTCCGAGCCTACCACGAGCTGGACGCCGCCGCTTTTGCCGCTCAGGCAACACATCTGCAGGAGGTCGATGATGTGAAAAAGATCCGGCGTCCCCGGGGAATCCGCAGTTCGTTCGATCGCCTGCAGCAAGCGCTCGCCGTCGATCGGTTCCGGAAAAATCTTGGTGTTCGCGACCTGCAGCCGCTGGGTATCGAGCGGATAGGGCGGCAGAAAAAAAGTATGGAGATGCGAAAAACGTTCGCCTAACGAGCCCGCCATGGTGAGGCCATCGACGCCTTCGCTTTCCAACTGCGTCACGAGCACGCCGCACTCCGCGTTCTGCCCCGCCCACTCGAGGGCGGCCTCGTCGCTCGCGACATAATTCGCGGTCTGCGCGGTGTATTCGCGGACCAGCGCCTGGAGAGCGCGGCCGATCTCTTCCTCGTGATGAACGATGAGCAGGTGCATTACTGGGGCGGCGCCGTGAAAGGCGGCGGGAAAAGGTTGAGCAATCGCGTCGGGTCGGCCCGGACGGCCTGGAGCTGGTCCTTGTAATAGACGCGCACGATATAGCCGAGATACTGGCGCGGGCCATCTTCGCTCGTCGGCAGAAGCTCCGCCGCCTTCTCCGGTTTGCGCACGGCCAGCCTCGCCTTCTCGACCGAGTCCGGCACATCCGCGGACGGAGTATCGATGGCGCCACCGGGCGCCTGATCACCGTGCTTGGGGCGAAGATAAGTGACGTCCAGCACCTCGGTCCCGGTCTGGACCCAGTCGTGGCCGGGCGTGACCCACTCGTAGCTGACCTCGGCGTTCGTCAGCACGACCTGATCGTTGTTCACCATATCGTAAAAGAAAACCTGGATCTTGACCTTCGTGTGATCGATCGGCGTGTCGGGCTGCACTTTCACGCCGACTCGCAACAGAAGGCGCGTCTCCGCCTCGGGATCGTTCTTGTTCTTCAGGGTCACCTCCGAGATTCCGAAGGTGGAACCATCCGGAATGCCGGCGGCATCTCCCGCCTGTTCGGCGGACCCGCTGGGCGAGCCGTTGGCGGCGACCCCATTTTGCGTGGGGACGCCCACCTGCAGTTTTAGTTCGGCCAGGGCAAAGAGCGGACCGACCGCCGGGCCTAACGATTGCAGGCGGCGCCAGACTGCGTTCGAGCGGTCCAAGAGCTGCATCGATTCGTAGGTGAGAGCGAGTTCGGCCAGAATCTCAGCGTTGCCCGGATCGAGCGCGGTCGCCTGCTGTAATTTGGCGATTGCGTTTGTCGTGTCGCCGCGCTCGCGGAATCCCTTCGCGACATTGAGGAGGGTATCAGCCACCCCGGTTGGCGCGGCCGGCGCGCGCCTGACGGTGGCCGACGGAACACCCGCCACAGCCGGCACCTTGACCGGGGCCGCGGACGGGGTCGCTTTTGGTTTCGGATAGCGAAAGAGGCTCGTTTCGACCGCCGCTTTTTTTTCCAGCGGGAGCACCTCCGCCGCGGGCTGGCGGGTGTAAAGGTAAAGAGCCGCCAGCACCTGCGCGAGAGCCACTGCACCGAGCAGCGCGAGCGCGAGCGCAAATGTCTTTCGCGCCCGATTGACATTGGGAAAGCTCAGCACGCTCACGAGAGATCGTGTCTATCGGAGCAGCCGGAAGCTGTCAAACCCCCCGCGCCCCTGCCGTAAAAGCGGGGCAATTCCCCTAACGAGAGATATCCGCCTGGCTCAGCAGTTTGAACCCCTCGCCCTGCAAGACCGAACAGGCGCACTCGGTATCGTCGACATGCATGGCGAGCGCGGCCCGCCCATGAGGACGGGTCAGGAGCGGGTAACTAAAATGCATGTTCACTTCCGCCATGAGGAGCGCGGCGAGCAACTTCGCCAGTTCCGTCGCTACTTCTTGCAGCTCCACCACCACCACTTCGCAGACCCCGAAGGCCACATCGTGATCGTGGAAAATGTTTTCCACCGTCTCAGGATCGCTGACCACGATGCGGGCGATGGCGGAGTCGGTTTGCTCCGCGATGCTGAGGGCGACGACATGGGTGTTGCGAGTGCTGAGCAGCTTCACGATGTCGAGCATCGCACCCACCTTGTTGGGCATGAAAATCGAGAACTGCTTGACCAACGGCCCGCCAATCTTGGAAGTGGTTTCAGGTAAATCAAGAACCATAAAAAATCCGCACTAGCGGGTCGCCAATATGCGGCTGTGAGCGCGAGCAACGCAACTGGATAGTGCAGACGGATCATGAACACCGGCTGCGGGTTCCTCGGATAAATGGATTTAGCCTCGCTCTCAGTCCGTCAGTTAAGAAGGGTCCAAAGCCAGATGGCGAAATCCTCTCGGGCGAAAAAGGAAGACGAAAATCCAGTCTCACCCAAAGGCGGCGGAACATTTTGAAGAACGAAGTCACGTCGGCAGCATGGCAACGCAACCCATCTCCGCCGTCCAACCTTCGCGCGGCTAGTCGCGCTTCGGCCGCAGGAGCGGGAAAAGGATGACGTCGCGGATCGATTCCGCGCCGGTCAGGAGCATCGTTAGGCGATCGACCCCGAGACCGAAGCCGCCGGCGGGCGGCATGCCGTGTTCGAGGGCGAGCAGAAAATCTTCGTCGAGCTTCTGGGTTTCCTCGCCAGCTTGCTCCAGCAGGCGCTGTCGTTGCACCATCGGATCGTTCAACTCGGAATAACCGGGCGCGATTTCCTGGCCGTTAATGATCAGTTCGAAGACATCGACCACGGAATCGTCTTCCGGATTTTGCCTGGCTAACGGGACGAGTTCTTTCGGGCAATGGGTCACGAAAACGGGATCTAAGGTTTTTTCTTCGACCAGCTTTTCGAAGACGTGCTGGGTCACTTCGAAGTCGGCCAGCTGCGGGCCGAGCTCGACCCCGAGCTCGCGGCCTTTGACGCGCCGCGCTTCACTCGTTAGGTCGAACCAGTCGGCGCCGGCTGCTTCGCAGACGAGATCGCGATAGCGCGCCCGTCGCCAGGGTCGCGTAAGATTGATGGTGCGGGTCACGTTTCCGTTCGCGTCGCGGTGTTCGACCTGCAATGTGGGAGGGGCCTTTGTGCCCCGATCCGTGAGACTGGCGCCGCTTATCGGGGCGCAAAGGCCCCTCCCACATTCGAGCGTCTCAGCGAGATGACAGATCAATTCCTCCACCAACTCCGCCATTTGTTCGAAATTGGCGTAGGCCCAGTAGCCCTCGAGCATGGTGAACTCCGGGTTATGCCGCCGCGAAATCCCTTCGTTGCGGAAATTCCGGTTCACTTCGAAGACCTTGTTGAACCCGCCGACGAGCAACCGCTTCAGGTAAAGCTCGGGCGCAATGCGCAGGTAGAGATCGATCCCGAGCGCCTTGTGATGGGTGCGAAACGGTTCCGCCGCCGCCCCGCCCGCGACCGTTTGCAGCATCGGCGTTTCCACTTCTAGGAAACCGCGACCCTGCATGAAATCGCGGATCTCGCGCAGGATGGTGATCCGCTGGGAAAAAATTTCGCGCGAACGCTCGTTCGTCACCAGATCGAGATAACGCTGGCGATAGCGCGCCTCGACATCGGTCAGGCCGTGCCATTTTTCCGGGAGCGGGCGGAGCGTTTTTGCGAGCACTTCTAACTGCGTCACTTTCAGCGTCGGCTCGCCCGTCTTGGTCACGAAACAGGTGCCCTCGACTCCGATGAAATCGCCCAGATCAAGCAGCCCGAAGGTTTCCATCGCTTCCGGC
>JACCZO010000291.1 GCA_013695925.1 Chthoniobacterales bacterium | reverse complement strand
AACTTGCCGCCGCATTCCTGTCGCAAACATGGAACGCGCCAGGGTGGCGAAATTGGCAGACGCGCCAGACTTAGGATCTGGTGGAGCAATCCTTAGGGGTTCGAGTCCCCTCCCTGGTACCACCTCGTCATGAAAAAACCGCACCTTGAAATCGAGCGAAAATTTCTGGTCGAGAAATTGCCTCGCTCTTTGCGCCAATATCCACACAAGGAGATCGCCCAGGGATATTTGGTGGCGGATCGCTCCCAGGGTCATGTGCGAGTGCGGCGCGCCGGCCGGATTTGCACACTCACTTTCAAGCGTGGCCCGGCTCGCTTCCGAGAAGAGCGCGAGATTCCTCTTACCCCGGCGCAATTTGCCGTTCTCTGGCCCGCCACCGCGGGTTCGCGCCTAACGAAAACGCGCTACTACGTTCCCTTCCAGAAGCTCACGGTTGAGATCGACATTTATCGCGGCTCCAACGAGGGCCTGATGGTGGCAGAAGTGGAATTTCCCGACCCCGAAACCTACCATTCTTTCCGTCCGCCGACGTGGTTGGGAGACGAGGTTACCGGGGCGAATCGCTACAGTAATGTAAAATTAGCCCGCGATTAGCGGGCGAATCGATTCGCAAATTGTCACACCGCGCCGTTTCGGCCTAAGCTGCTTTTTCATCGCCCGCATGAGTCTTTCGCCTAACAAAAAGATCCTGATCGTGGAGGACGAACCCGACGTGGTCGATCTCCTCGCGCTGCAATTGAAAAAGGCGGGCGGTTTCACTGTCATCAGCGCGCACGATGGCGCGGAAGGCGTGAAAAAAGCGCGCGCCGAAGCGCCGGCCTTGATTGTGCTCGACCTCATGTTGCCGCGCATGCCCGGTCTCGAAGTGTGCAAAGTGCTCAAGACCGACTCGCTCACTTCGCACATCCCGATCATCATGCTAACCGCGAAAGCGGAGGAGGTGGATCGCATCGTCGGGCTGGAATTTGGCGCAGACGATTACGTGACCAAGCCGTTCAGTCCGCGCGAAATGCTTTTGCGCATCAAAGCCATCCTGCGTCGCGGCGCGGGCGAACTGGCGGAGGAACAATTGACCCGCGGCCCGATCACGCTCGACTCCGCGCGACATCGTGTCCTTGTCGGCGGAAAGCCGGTCGTGCTGACCGCGGTTGAGTTCAAACTCCTCAGCATGCTGATGCATCGGCCGGGCCGGGTGCAGGCGCGCGACCGGTTGCTGAACGAAGTCTGGGGCTACGAAAGCGCGATCGACACCCGCACCGTCGATACTCATGTGCGACGCCTGCGCGAGAAACTGGGCAAATCGGCCGGCGTGATCGAAACCGTGCGCGGCTTCGGCTACCGTTTGCGCGAGTAAGCCGAAGACATGGGCTGGCTCGCTTTTGCGCTCGCGCTCGGTGTTCTCGTCGGCTTTTGGTGGCGCGTCCGGCGCGACTGGATCATGCCGTCGCGCGAGCTGCAGCGGATGGTGCAGGAGCTGAATGAAGGACGAGCGCCCCGCACATTTCTCATTGGCGGCAGCCCGACCGTGCGCGGGACCGCGCTCGCGCTCGAGCAACTCGCCTTGCGCGAGGGAGCGTTGCGCGCGCGGGTGCAGGAAGGCGAGTTCGGCGTTAAGGCCATCGTCGGCGCGCTGGCAGACGGGCTTGTCGTCGCGGATGGCGAGCGGCGCATCCGGTTAATGAACAACGCCTTTCGGCAAATGTTCGGACTTGGCCTCGACCAGATTAACCCCACCTTGCTCGAAACCGTCCGCGACGCGGCCGTGGAACGATCGTTAGGCGAAGCCCTCCGGAGCGGCGAAAGGCGCAGCGTCACGATCGTCCTCCAGCGCCCGGCGGAGACCGAACGCCATCTCGAAGTGGTGGCGGAACCGATCAAGGACGCGCCCGATGGCTTGAACGGCGCCGTGATTTTATTTCGCGACATCACCGAGCGGCGGCGGACCGAAACGACGCGGCGCGATTTCGTGGCAAACGTCTCACACGAACTGCGCACCCCGCTCTCGATCCTGCGCGGTTACCTCGAGACGCTGCTCGAAAATCCGGAACAACCACCCGCCGAATTGCTCCGCATTTTTGAAGTGATGGAGCGGCATTCCAACCGGCTCAACCTCCTGGTGGACGACGTCCTGAGCCTCGCGCGACTCGAAGGACCGGGCATGGCACTCGACCGTACGACGATCCGGCCTGCTCTTTTTTTGCGCGGCATCATGCGCGATTGGGAAAAGAAATTCGCCGCCAAACAACTCGAGGCGGAGCTCGCCGCGGCGGATGATCTCCCGCCGCTCCAGGCGGATGAAGCGCGCTTGCAGGAGGTGATCTATAACCTGCTCGACAACGCGGTGAAGTATTCCGCCGCCGGCGGCCATATCACGATCCGCGCGAGCAGCGCCGACGGGCAACTGAGCCTGAGCGTATCTGACAAAGGCGCGGGAATTCCGGCGCGCGATCTGCCGCGGATTTTTGAGCGCTTCTATCGCGCCGACAAAGCGCGCCACCACGAGATGGGTGGCACGGGGCTTGGCCTGTCGATTGTGAAACACATCGTGCAGCTGCACGGCGGGAGCGTCGAGGCGGAGAGTGAGCTGGGGCGCGGGACGACGGTTCGGGTTCATCTGCCGCTCGCCGTCACGCAAACGTAACACTAAACACTTTGCCGGTTTAGCGGCCCGTTTGCATCCTTGCGCGGTGGAGATTGCCGTACCGATTTTGCCGTCCGCCGCCGCGCGGGAAAGCCGCTCCCGCAGCCGGCATCCGCCGATCATGTTCACGGCCGCTTACGCGTTGCGCGACGAGATGCCGTGGCAGGTGCAACGCGGGACCGACTTTTTCTTCCAAGGTGTGATGGCGTTGCCGTATCACATCTATGTCGTGAGCTCGAAAATTCCGCAGAACGAATACACCGAGCGGGTGCAGTACGGCGCGGCTTTCGCGTTTCTCGTCCTGGTCTTGCTCATCGCAGCCACCTCGGTGGTCTTGCGCGAACGCAGCCGGAGTCGTTTATCATGGTAAACCTGATCGCTATGCCTGAATTCACCTCAACCAAAGTTGCCGGCCGGATCGAAGCGGCCCCGCCACCGTCGGAGGAGGTCAAACCCACGATCGATGTGCGCGATCTGACCTTCGCTTACGGCTACCATGAGGTCTTGCACGAAGTCAGCCTGCAAGTCCCGCCCCGCGCCGTGACCGCCTTCATCGGGCCCTCGGGTTGTGGCAAGACGACGTTGCTCCGCTGTTTCAACCGGATGAACGATCTGATCGAGGCGGCCCGCATCGTGCGCGGTTCGATTGTGATCGAGGAGCGCGACATCAATGACCCGTCGGTCGATGTCGTCGATCTCCGGCGGCGAATTGGGATGGTGTTTCAGAAATCAAACCCGTTCCCGAAATCGATCTACGACAACATCGCCTACGGGTTGCGCATCGCGGGCGTGAAGAAGGCGTCGAAGATCAACGAAGCGGTCGAAAAATGCCTGCGTTCCGCGGCCCTTTGGGACGAGGTGAAAGACCGCCTCGATCGCAGCGCCTATGGCCTTTCCGGCGGCCAGCAACAGCGGCTTTGCATCGCGCGCGCCCTCGCCGTCGAACCAGAGATCATCCTGATGGACGAGCCCTGTTCCGCGCTCGACCCGATCGCGACCGCCAAGGTTGAAGAGCTGATCCGAACATTGAAAACGGATTACACCATCGTGATCGTGACCCACAACATGCAACAGGCGGGGCGGGTATCGGATCAGACGGCCTTCTTTTATCTCGGCCGGCTGATCGAGTTTGGCGACACGACGCGGATCTTTTCCAATCCCGCGCAACGGCAGACGGAAGATTACATCACCGGCCGGTTCGGTTAAGAAAAAATGACGCCGCCAAGACATATCCTGGGCACCTTTGACGAAGCGCTCTCGACTCTGCGCAACAACGTCCTGATGATGGCCAGCCTAACGACGCGCAGCCTCGACCACGCGCTCAACGGACTGCAGCAACGCGACGACGATCTCTGCGCGACCGCGATCGCGGACGACGAAGAGATCGATCAACTGGAGAAACAGGTCGATAAGGACGGGATCGAGCTGCTGCTGCGTTTTCAACCGGTCGCGTCCGATCTGCGCCGGGTGGTTTCGGCGATGAAGCTTTGTTCCAACCTGGAGCGAATCGCCGACCAGGCTGTCAACGTCGCCCGCAAGGCGCGCAAGTTGAACCGTCATCCAGTCCTTCCGGAAGTCGAAGTCATCAATCCGATGCGCGATCACGCCGTGCAGATGTTCAAGGACAGCGTCGATGCCTACATGCAGGAGGATGTGGACCTCGCGCGCGGACTCAAGGCACGCGACAAGGCGCTTGATGAACTCAATGGCGCGGCCAGTCGCCGCCTGATCGAGCGCATGGCACAGGATCCGGAGCAGTTGCGCGGCTACCTGAACCTTATGTTCATCGCGCGGCATCTCGAGCGGGTAGGCGATCACGCCACCAATATCGCCGAAGACGCGGTTTACGCCGCGGCCGCGGAGGACATCCGGCATCAGCCCTTCGTCCCGCAGCCATAAAGTCTGGCCCTGCATCGGGGGGATAGGTCAGAAGCCGGTGTGGTAGCGGTGACGCCCCCGTCGCCCCTATGTGGCTGCGGAGGCCAAAAAAATACGGGCCAAGCCCGGGGATTTGGCGTCCACACCGCCCTGCCACCCAACCGAGGGCACCAGGAGACGGCCGACAACAGCTCGGGTGCGGGCTGGAAAGGGCGCGCGGTGGGCTTGGTAAAAGGATTGAAATTGACCAGCTCGATCTGGCCGTGCTCGTTTTCGACCAGGGCGCGGACATGGCGTGCCCGGGGCGCCCGGGCGATGCGGACGTTCTTCAGTGCGCGAGGTTCGATCAGCTTTTGCATCTGGCGTGGGCGAAAGCTACCGGCGAAGAGGGGCCGAGAGCAAAACTGGTTTCGTGACTTTGTGTGACGTGAGCGGGTGACTCGTCAGCGCGCGCTGCCGCCGCACGGAATGTCACGTGACTGGTTTTGACGATCTCTCGCCGGCCGCGGGATAAATAACGCGACGCGCCGCGAAGTGCCAACGTCACAACAATTTGACGTGGTTGTCACACAACCGTCATCTTCATCCGCTTCAGTATTCGGGTGGGCCGTGGTGCCCCGAAGCAAACAACCCAAACATATGAAACCAGCAAAACTGATCAGCACACTACTCCTCACCGTAGCCCTCTGCGCCGCGGCGATAAATTCGAGCCCCGCGCAAACGGTCAAGGTGGATGCCGCCATCCCGGGCTATGAAACCGCCAGCGGGGTCTCGGGCAACCTCAACTCCATCGGGTCTGATACCCTCAACAACCTCATGACACTCTGGGCGGAGGGGTTCAAAGCGAAGTATCCCAACGTCAACATCCAGATCGAAGGCAAAGGCTCCTCCACCGCGCCGCCCGCGCTCATTTCCGGCACCGCCCAGCTTGGGCCGATGAGCCGTGCGATGAAGAACACGGAGATCGATGAGTTTGAAAAAAAATACGGCTACAAACCGACCGAGATCAAAGTGGCGGTCGATGCGCTCGCCGTCTTCGTGCACAAGGATAACCCGATCAAAGGGCTGACCCTCCAGCAGGTGGACAGCATCTTTTCTTCGACGCACAAATTCGGCGGCAAAGAGATCAATAACTGGGGCGAGGTGGGGTTGACGGGCGAATGGGCTTCCAAGCCGATGTCGCTCTACGGGCGGAACAGTGCCTCGGGGACGTACGGGTATTTCAAGGAAGTGGCGTTGAACAAGGGCGACTTCCGCCCGAGCGTGAAGGAGCAGCCCGGTTCGTCGTCCGTGGTGCAGGGCGTGGGGAGCGACCTGGCGGGGATCGGTTACTCGGGGATCGGCTACATCACCTCGGGGGTGCGCGCGGTGCCGCTCGGCGAGAAGGAGGGGAATTTTGTCGAGGCGAACGTGGAGAACTCGCTCAGCGGTGAGTATCCGCTCGCGCGCTTCCTTTATGTTTATGTGAACCGGAAGCCGGGCGCGCCGATGGATAAATTGACGGCGGAGTTCCTGAAGTTCATCGCTTCCCAGGAAGGCCAGGAAGTGGTGGTGAAGGATGGCTACTTCCCGATTCCCAAAGCAGTTTCCGACGAAGTTTACAACGCCGTAAAATAAACGTCCTCCGGGACGGTTGAAATCCAGAGCGGGAGCGCGCAAAATGCGCTCCCGTTTCTCCGCTCTCGAACTTTCCCGCTTAGACATGCCTGCCACGCTTCCGCCACCCGGCCCGGAACTTTCCGAGGAACGCTTCGAGGCGTCGCGCGCGACGCTCTTTGTGGATGGGTTCATGACCCACTTCATCAAGGTGGGGGGCGTGCTCGTGATCGCGGCCGTGCTCGGGATTTTCGTCTTCATCCTGTTTCAGATCCTCCCGCTCTTTCAGGGAGCAAAGGTGAAGCCGGTGCAGACCGTGCAGCTGCCGGAGCAGCAGTATTCCGTGATGGGCGTGGATGAATGGGCGGAGTTGCCTTTCCTGGTGAGCGCGGAGGGAAAGATGCGCTTCATCGATCTCCAGCAGGAGGGGAAGATCACGGAGATCGATCTCGCCACGGTGACGAAAGCTGCACCTGCCGCACCTTCACCCGCGGCGGCGGAGCCGGAGACGCCCGCCGACTCTGCCGCGCCGGACGCGGCGCCCGCTCCCGGCGCAGCCGCTCCTCCTCCGTCGCCCCCCGCGCGAGCGGCGCTCTTCTCCGCGATCAGCTACAACGCCCGCAAGCAGGAGCTGGCACTCGGCTCACCGGATGGGCGGGTCGCGATCGTGGCGGTGAATTACACGACCGCATTTGCGGAGGATGGCAGCCGCACCGTGAACCAGACGCTCGAAGCCGGAGAATGGCTGCCGCTCGGGCGGCCGGGCGCGCCGATCACCGGCATCGATGTGGGCGATGCTTCCGATGCGAAACTCATCGGCGTCATTCAACAGGTGGGGGACGGCGCCGAAGTCCACGCCGTCGCGTTGACGCGCAAACGCACCCTGCTTGGCGGCGGCGCGCTTACGGCGGGCCAGAGCCACGATCTCACTCCGCATCTCACGGGAAAGCCGGTGCAAATCCACGTCAGCTCGTCGGCGAATGCGATCGTGATCGTGACCGCCGATGGAGAGGTGGAGTATTTCTTCAAGAGCGGCGAGCAGTTCGAGCTGCGCCAGGTCTTCAAGCCGTTCGGCGATCTCGCCGATCCGACGGTGGCGTCGATTGATTTTCTCTTCGGCGATGTGTCGCTCGTCGCCACCAGCATTTCCGGCCAGAACCGCGTCTTCAGCCTCTACCGTCAGGCGGGCTCGAACGTGCGTACTTTCGGCCAGACCAAGGAGTTTGAGCCGCTCCCGGGCGCGGCGACGTTTTACACTTCAAGCCTGCGGAACAAGGGCTTCCTCACCGGCACCGCCGAGGTCGCATCACTGCGCTACAGCACCACGGAGACGGTGCGTTGGCAGGAGAAGATGCCCTTCACGATCGCGCGGGCGGTGATCAGCGGGAAATACGATCGCATTCTCTTCCTCGATAAAGAGAACCGGCTGCACCTTTACTCCCTGGCGGATCCGCACCCGGAGACGAGCTGGCGCGCCCTCTTCGGAAAGATCTGGTACGAGGGCTACTCGCATCCCGAGTATGAATGGCAATCGACCGGCGGGACGGACGATTTCGAGCCGAAGTTCTCCCTCGTCCCGCTCATCATCGGGACGCTCAAAGGAACGCTTTACGCGATGGTTTTCGCCGTGCCGATCGCGCTGACGGCGGCGCTGTATGCGTCGCAGTTTCTGCACTCGCGTTTCCGCGCCGTGGTCAAGCCGATCATGGAAATCATGGCGTCATTGCCCTCGGTCGTGCTCGGGTTTCTCGCCGCGCTCTGGCTCGCGCCGTTGATCGAGACGCGGGTGCCGTCGGTGATTCTGATGGTGGTGGCGATTCCCCTCACCGCTTTCGGCTTTGGTTACCTCTGGAGCGGCCTGCCGTTCGGCGCGCGGCGGTTGATCCCAGCGGGTTACGAATTCATCGTCTTTCTCCCCATCGTGGTGCTGGTCACCTGGGTTTGCTGGCATCTGGGACCGGCGTTCGAGAAGATCGCTTTCGTGGTGACCGATCCCGCCACGGGCGCGCGGGTGGCGGATTTTCGGCAATGGTGGCCGCAAGCGACGGGCGCCGATTTTCAGCAGCGTAATTCGCTCGTGGTCGGTTTCGTGATGGGCTTTGCCGTCATCCCAATCATCTTCACCATCGCCGAGGATGCGCTTTCCAATGTGCCGCTCAGCCTGCGCTCCGCTTCGCTCGCGCTCGGCGCCACCCGCTGGCAGACGGCGCGGAGTGTGATTCTGCCGACGGCGTCCGCCGGAATTTTCTCCGCGCTCATGATCGGCCTCGGCCGCGCCGTGGGCGAGACGATGATCGTCGTGATGGCGACCGGCAACACGCCGATCATGGATCTGAACATCTTCTCAGGCATGCGAACGCTCTCGGCGAACATCGCGGTCGAGCTGCCCGAGGCGCCGGTGAACAGCACCTTTTATCGCACGCTCTTTCTCGGCGCGATGCTGCTTTTCCTCGCCACCTTTTTGGTCAATACGATCGCCGAAGTGATGCGCCAGCGACTGCGCGAGAAGTACAAGACCGTCTAGGCGATGGAGACGACGAACAAAACTCCCCGGCGAGCCAAACGCGGCGTGGGTGAGCCATTCATCTGGGTAACCGCAGTCGGCTTGAGCCTCGGCATGCTGATGGTCGTCGGGCTGCTCGCGCTCATTCTTGTCAACGGCACCGCGGTTTTCTGGCCGGATCGGGTTGAGCAGGTCAACATCCGCGCGGAGAGCCCGTTCGAGCTGCGGGGCAAAAAAGTTTTCGCTGGCCGGCTGGTGAAAAAGCAGGACCGGATTCTGCAGGACATCGAGGCACGTGAGGCGGCGGAGCGCGCGGGCGTCTGGCCCCAGGAATTTCAGTATTTCGTCGGCAACAAGGACGCCTACGGCCTTAGCTTCTTTTACATCGATGGCGCGGCCATCGCGGCGCGCGAACAGCCCCGCGACATCGCGCAGCTCGAGCGGCTCGAGTATGGCGACGCCTTTGGCTACTTCGTAGGTCTGCGTCTCAAAGATGGTGCGACGATTCCCGCCGGGGACCCCAATTTTCTGCCGCAACTCCGCGCGCTCAACCGCGAGGTGAACGAGCGGCGGGAGGAACTGTCGCGGATCGAGAAAGGCCAGATCGGCCGGATTAATCATCAGCTGCAGCGCCTGGCGCTCCGGCAAAAGGAAGCCGGCAACGATGCCGCAGCGCTGGCACCGATCGAGGCCGAGCGGCAGGAACTCCAGACGCGGTATGAAACGCTCGCGAAAACCGCGGGCGAGCTGCGGGCGCGGCAATCGGAAAACCAGCTTGTCTATCGATTGCCGGCAGGAGACGAGCGCACACTGCCGCTGGGACAGCTCATCGATTTCCGTTTTCCAAACCAGCTCGGCTTCTTCGAGCGCACGAGTGTTTTCCTGCACGGGATCTGGAAGTTCTTGAGCGAAGAACCGCGGGAGGCGAACACCGAAGGCGGCGTTTTCCCTGCCATCTTCGGCACGTTCGTGATGACCCTCCTGATGAGCATCGCGGTGACGCCCTTCGGCATTCTCGCCGCGATCTATTTGCGCGAATATGCGAAGCAGGGCGTGTTCGTGCGCTCGGTCCGCATCGCGGTGAACAATCTCGCGGGCGTGCCTTCGATCGTCTTCGGCGTTTTCGGCCTCGGCTTCTTTGTCTATTTCGTCGGCGGCACCATCGATTCACTCTTCTACAGCGCGAGCCTGCCCACACCTACGTTCGGGACAGGCGGTATCCTCTGGGCTTCGCTCACGCTCGCGCTCATGACCGTGCCAGTCGTGATCGTGGCGACAGAGGAAGCGCTCAGCTCGATCAGCCGCGGCATGCGGGAAGCATCGCTCGCGTGTGGCGCTTCCAAGTGGCAGACGATGCAGCGGATCGTGCTCCCCGCCGCCGTCCCGGGGATCTTGACCGGGCTCATCCTGGCGATGGCGCGCGGCGCCGGCGAAGTCGCCCCCCTCATGCTCGTTGGCGTGGTCAAGCTCGCGCCGAACCTCCCGCTCGACATGACTTTTCCCTTCTTTCATCTTGAACGAAAGTTCATGCACCTCGGTTTCCACATCTACGATCTCGGGTTTCAATCGCCCGACTCGGAAGCCGCCAAGCCGATGGTTTTCGCGACGACGGCATTGCTCATCGGACTGGTGATTGTGCTCAACCTCGGGGCCATTCTTCTTCGAGAACGATTGCGAAGGAAGTACGCCCTGGGAGCATTCTGATGGACGCACCGACCACGCCGGCTGCACATCCGGAGGGATTGGACGCTGCTCCATCCGGGAAGAGGAGTGCAGGCGCACCCGACTACATCAAGATCGAGAATTTTAGCTTCCATTACGGCGCGAATCAGGCGCTGAAAGAAATTTCCCTGGATATCCCCGAGCGGCAGGTGACTGCGTTCATTGGTCCATCCGGTTGCGGGAAGACGACGCTGCTGCGGAACCTAAACCGGATGAACGACCTCATTGAAGGCGTGCGGCACGAAGGCGACATCAAGATTAACGGTCGAAGCGTGTTCGATCCCGCGCTGGAAGTCATCAGCCTGCGTAAACGCATCGGCATGGTCTTTCAAAAATCGAATCCGTTCCCTAAGACGATCTACGAAAACGTCATCTACAGCCTGCGCGTGGCCGGCCAGTCGGACAGGAAGAAGCTCGATGCCACGGTCGAGCGAACGCTTCGAGCGGCTGCTCTTTGGGAAGAAGTTAAAGACCGGCTAAAGGAGAGCGCCCTTAGTCTCTCCGGCGGCCAGATGCAGCGTCTCTGCATCGCACGAGCCATCGCCAATCAACCGGAGGTTCTCCTGATGGACGAACCGTGCGCGGCGTTGGATCCGATCGCCACGGCCAAAATTGAGGAGTTGATCATTGCATTGAAACGCGACTTCACGATCGTCATCGTGACACACAACATGCAGCAGGCTGGGCGGGTTTCCGACCTGACGGGTTTCTTTTATCTCGGGCAGCTGGTGGAATTCGGCGACACAGCGCAGATTTTCCGGCAACCGAGGGAGCGGCAGACCGAGGATTACATCAGCGGCCGTTTCGGCTGAGCGAAAGAACAGATGATCGCGAAACACATTCTCAATAACTTTGACGAGGCGCTCGCTTCGCTGCGCAACAATGTTCTGCTGATGACGAGTCTGACCGAGCGAAGCCTCGGCAACGCGCTGACGGGGCTTTTTCAGCGCGACGAGGATCTCTGCGCATCGGCCATCGCTGATGACGAGGAGATCGATCAGCTCGAGAAGCAGGTGGACAAGGACGGCATTGATCTGCTCCTGCGCTTCCAGCCGGTCGCGTCCGATCTTCGACGCGTTGTTTCCGCGATGAAGCTTTCCTCGAATGTGGAGCGAATTGCCGATGAGGCTGTCAACATCGGCCGGCGGGCGAGGAAACTGAACAAACATCCGGTTCTGGCAGAGGTGCATTTGATCGAACCGATGAACGAGCATGCGAGGGCGATGTTTCGCGACAGCGTCGATGCCTTCATGCGGGAAGATGTGGACCTGGCCATGACGCTGAAACCGCGCGACAAGGTTCTTGACGAGCTGAATGCGAACGCCGGAAGCAAATTGATCGAGCAGATGGTGCGGGACCCCGATCAGTTGCGCGGTTACATTAACCTGATGTTCATCGCGCGCGGTCTCGAGAGGGTCGGCGATCACGCCACCAACATTGCCGAGGACGCGGTTTACGCGGCCGCGGCCGAGGACATCCGGCACCAAAGCGCGCCGAGCCTGAACTAAATGCGACTTTATCTTCTCCGCCATGGCGCGGCCGACTGGCCGGATTGGGACCAACCAGATGACGACCGGCCCCTGACGAAGTCCGGACGCAAGGAAATGCATCAGGTAGGCGAATTTCTCGCCCGACTCAAGGTGCGGCCAGACGTTATCCTGACCAGTCCACTGCCGCGCGCGGCGCAGACGGCCGATATCGCCGGCGAGCATCTCAAAACCCGATGCCGCGAGGAAAACCTGC
>JACCZO010000167.1 GCA_013695925.1 Chthoniobacterales bacterium | reverse complement strand
CGATGCGACGGGCTGGAAGCCCGTCGGCCGAGTCAGGCAAGATGCCCGACTTCCGCTGCCGCTCCGCCTTTTTTAGACGCCCTCTAAGCTTAGAGAATCTACATATCCGAGAGCAGAATTAAAAAATCCTGACGACAAAGCGCGACACTCGGTTTGCTTTTGAGAATCGCTTGCTTTAGGGCAGCATATTTTCCGAGAGTCGGAAGAGCTGCTTGCTGCTCACTTTCTGACAAATAAGGCGGTTTGCCAGGCGCGGGCTTCGCATGCAAAGGCTTGCCGTAAAGTGCTCTGAGTAGTTGTTCCCAGTTGTCGTTAACCTTCTCAGGCGTGCTGAAATCGATCCATTTGCACGGGTGACAAAATGCCGGCGACGTCCAACGGTATGAGATAAATACTTTTGGAGCGGGGCCGAGCGATTCCTCGGTCATCTCTGAAACTACGACGCCGTTTCTCTCTGCCCTAGCTGCATCCCTGGCTCGTGCCGCACTCGGTGCAGACGCCGCAGGCGCCGGCCCGGATGACTTTGTTGCTCCCGCAATGAGAACAGGTGATATCCATGAACATGTTGCCCAGAGCTTCGCTGACCCGTTCGGCGTGGGTGCGGCCCTTGGTCAGGCCGTTTGGGTTGCCTTCGTTGGGCGCGTGCTGGGTGATGACGTCGATCAGCTCTTTCTCGCCGGTGCGCGAAAGATCGGCGACTGGGCGGTTGACCGCCTTTTTCTCCATGTCGGCGATTTCTTTCAGCGGCAACTCGGGATGGCTGCGGCTGGGAGAGGTCGCTTCCTTGTAGCCCTTGATGAACTGGCAGCCGAGCCAGCGGAAGACGTAATCGGTGATGCTGCTGGCGTTGCGGATGTCGGGGTTCTTGGTGAAGCCGCTCGGCTCGAAGCGCTGGTAGGCGAATTTCTTGACTAACGACTCGAGGGGGACGCCGTACTGCAGCGCCATCGAGGTGAGCGTGGCGACGGTGTCCATGAGGCCGCCAATGGTGCTGCCTTCCTTCGACATTTGAATGAAGAGCTCGCCCGGCTGGCCGTCTTCGTAGAGGCCGACGGTGATATAACCTTCGTGGCCCGCGATCTCGAACTTGTGGGTGAGCGACATGCGGGTGTCGGACATGCGATGGCGGGTCGGTTGATCGAGCTGCACCCGGAGCTGGGCGATCTCCTCATCGAGCTCGACAATGCGCGCCTCGAGCTGTTCGCGATCGGTCCGGACAGCGCCGTCGGCGGAGCCGCCCATGTCCTTGGTCTTGCGCGTGTTCAAGGGCGCGGAGCGTTTCGAGCCATCGCGATAAATCGCGATCGCCTTCAAACCGAGGCGCCAGCCCTCGATGTAGGTGTTCATGATCTGGTCGACGGTGGCCGTCTCCGGCATGTTGACCGTCTTGGAAATGGCGCCGCTGAGGAAGGGCTGGGCCGCGGCCATCATGCGCAGGTGGGCCATGTAGCCTAACGAGCGCTCGCCTTTGTAGGGGCGGAAGGCGCAATCGAAGATCGAGATGTGCTCCGGCTTGAGCCCGGAGCTCTTGTAGCCGGGGACGCTGTCCCCGGTGGGCTTGGGCCCCGCTTGGGCATCGGCGCGACCGGGGTCAGCGACCCCGGCTACAGGGACGTCCTCGATCGTGTCGTGCTCGTCGATGTGGGCGATGATGCGCTCGATCGCTTCCGAGTTGTATCCGAGCTTTTCAAGGGCCGGGGTGACGGTTTGGTTGACGATCTTCAACATGCCGCCGCCGGCGAGCAGTTTGTATTTCACGAGCGCGATGTCTGGCTCGATGCCGGTGGTGTCGCAATCCATCAGGAAGCTGATCGTGCCGGTGGGCGCGAGGACGGTGACCTGGGCGTTGCGATAACCGTGTTGCCGGCCGAGATCGACGGCTTCATCCCAGACCCGGGCGGCTTCTTCTTTCAAGTAGCCGAACTCTTGGTTTGCGGGAATCTCGTTCACCGCGCAACGATGTTGTTCCATCACTTCGAGCATCGGGGCGACGTTGTCTTTCGCGACCGGCTTGGGCACGCCGCTGGCGCGGGCATCGCGGTAGCCGGGAAACGGCCCCATCCCGGCGGCCATGCGGGCGCTTTCGGCGTAGGCTTCGCCTGTCATGATGGCGGTGATCGCACCACAGAGGGCCCGGCCTTCGACGCTGTCGTAACCGTAACCGTAGCTCATGATGAGGGAGCCGAGGTTGGCGTAGCCGAGGCCTAACGTGCGGAAGATGTGCGAGTTTTCCGCGATTTCCTTGATCGGGTAGCTCGCGTTATCGACGATGATTTCCTGCGCGGTGATGAAGACGCGGACGGCGGCCTTGAAGCGATCGACCGCGAAGGTGCCGTCCTCGTTCTTGAACTTCATCAAGTTGAGCGAGGCGAGGTTGCAGGCAGTGTTGTCGAGGAAGAGGTACTCGCTGCAGGGATTGGTGGAATTCTGCCGGCCGGTGCCTTTGCAGGTGTGCCATTTGTGAATGGTGGTGTCGAATTGCATCCCAGGATCGCCGCAGATGTGGGTGCCCTCGGCGATTTTGCGCAGCAGCGTGCGCGCTTCCTTGCGTTCGCAGGGCGAACCGTCGCGCACCCGGCGGGTCCACCATTCGCGATCCTCGACCGCGGCGTTCATGAACTCGTCGCTCACCCGCACGCTCAGGTTCTCGTTCTGGTACATGACGGAGCCGTAGGCGTCGCCGTTATAGCTGCCGTCGTAGCCCTGCTCGATCAGCGCCCAGGCTTTCTTCTCTTCTTTCTGTTTCGCGTCGATGAATTCCTCGATGTCGGGATGCCAATCCTTGAGCGTGTTCATCTTGGCGGCGCGTCGGGTTTTGCCGCCGCTCTTCACCACGTTCGCGACCTGGTCGTAGACTTTGAGGAATGACAACGGGCCGCTCGGTTTGCCGCCGCCGCTCAATTTCTCGCGCGTGCTCCGCAGGCTGGAGAGATCAGTCCCGGTGCCGCTGCCATATTTGAAGAGCATCGCCTCGCTCATCGCCAGTTCCATGATGTCTTCCATCGTGTCCTCGACCGATTGAATGAAGCAGGCGCTGCCCTGCGGATATTCGTATTGCGTGGCCGCGCGCTCGGCCTCGCCCGTCTCCCGATTGTAGAAATAATTTCCTTCGCCGGCGTCTTTGCCGATCCCATACTGGTGGTGGAGGCCGACGTTGAACCAGACCGGGCTGTTGAACGCGCCGTATTGATTAGCGCAAAGCCAGGTCAGTTCATCGTAAAAGGTCTCCGCCGTTTTGGCATCGGCAAAATAGCCATCCGCCATCCCGCAATCGGTGATGGTGCGGGTCACGCGATGGATGAGCTGCCTAACGGATGTCTCGCGGCCGCCCTTGTGCGGGTCGGTTCCATTGGCGATGTCGCCGTAAAAATATTTCGAGACCGCGATCTTGGTGGCGAGCGGACTCCAGTTTTTCGGGACCTCGATGTCTTCCTGTTTGAAGATCACCTTGGCGCTGTCGTCGGTAATCTCGGCCGTCCGGTGTTCCCATTCCAACTGCTCAAAAGGCCCGACCTTCGCGTCACTGAAAACGCGCTCGAATCGCAAGCCGCGCTTTTTCTTGCGAGTCGATTTTGGGCGACGGGAAAGCGATTTGCGATTCTTGGCGAGCGTGTTGGGCTGAAGGCCGGGCTTGAGTTGGATCATGGTTGAAGGCGGTTCGGGTTTGTGAATAACAGTGAATTAGTCTCTGAGCCCGGCCGTGATTATCCTGTCAATAACGCCTAACAACAGGATATTGGGGCTGGGATCAGCGCAACCACCATATGCGGCCACTTTGGGGGCCTGATCAAGAACTTTATTGTAACATTTTTTCGGCCGTTGGCGTCCCCGGGACGAAACTTTTTTTGCGTCCTGATCTCCACCCTTGGGCAGTTCCCAAATGCCGCCGCGAGAGAAAAAGCGGGTTGACTTAGGCTGATTTGGTTTCCTGTTCTTGGAGAGCATTTAACCGGAGGACAAATGATGAAGAAGTGGTTTTTCGATGCGGATTATCTCCAATCCTGCAATTGCGATTACGGCTGCCCGTGTGAGTTCTCGGCGCCACCCACTGCGGGTTTCTGCGAGGGCCTTTGTGTTTGGCGAATCGAGAAGGGCGAACACGACGGTCTGTCGCTCAACGGGCTCGGGCTTGCTCTGGCCGTAAAATGGCCCGGCGCGATTCACGAGGGAAACGGCAGTGCGCTCGCTTTTGTGGATGAAAAAGCGTCGCCCGACCAGCGCGCCGCTCTGCTCGAGATCGCCTCGGGGAAGGCTGGCGGCCTGCCTTATGAGATCTTGGCCACCACGCTGACGACCTTGCACCAACCTCGTTTTGTGCCGTTCGATTTCCATTTCGACGGCTTGAACAGCTCCGTCAAAGTCGGCAAGGAATTGCGGATTGCGTTGGAACCGATCCGGAATCCGGTCACAAAAGAACCTGAGCAGGTCGCGGTGAATCACGGCACCGGCTTTATTTTCCAAAAAGCGGAGTGCGCCTCGGCGAGGGAAGGGGCGGTCGACGCCAGGGAAATGAAGTTCTCCTATCCGGACAAGGCCGGGTTTGTCGCACGGATCCATTATCACAATTAGACGCTAAGTGTGGGCGCGCTGGCTGTTGTCCTAAAGCGCGATCGTGCCATCGTCGGCGCGGGTGTCGTCCTGGTGACGGCGCTCGCCTGGTGGTATACCGTCGCGGCCGCCCGGCAGATGGATGGTGCGATGATGGCGATGGGCCATCCCGACCAAAGTCGATGGTCGAGCGCGTCATTGCTACCGCTCTTCATCATGTGGGTGGTGATGATGGTGGCGATGATGCTCCCGAGCGCGACGCCGATGATCCTGACGTTCGCCGCGGTGGCCCGGAATCGCCGGGAGCGGCAGCAGCCCTACGTGCCGGTGTCCGTTTTCATCGCCGGCTACCTCGCCATCTGGGCGGGCTTCAGTGTGCTGGCGGCGGTGGTGCAATGGTTCTTGCACGGCGCAGCTCTGCTCTCACCGATGATGGGTAATTCAAGTGCTCTGCTCGGCGGAATGCTTCTTCTGGCCGCAGGCATTTTTCAGTTCACGCCGCTCAAGCGCAGTTGTCTGACTCGCTGCCGCGCGCCGCTCGAATTTATCACCGCCCATTGGCGCGAAGGCGGGGCGGGCGCGTTCAGGATGGGGATGGAGCATGGCCTGTTTTGCCTCGGCTGTTGCTGGGCACTGATGGCCCTTCTCTTCGTCCTGGGTGTGATGAACCTGCTCTGGATCGCAATTCTCACAATTTTGGTCGGGTTGGAAAAGATCCTTCCCCAGCGGAGGTATTTGAGCCGGGGCGCGGGCGTCTTGCTGGTGTTTTGGGGGCTTTGGGTCCTGGGCGACGCCTGGGTGAGTCACCTCGGTGGTCGTTAGCCAGGCGTTCGACCGGCCAGTGCTTCCCGATTGCAAATCCGGCACGCTCTTTCATAGTAGCGCTCGCTGGAAGGGTGGCTGAGTCCGGTTTAAGGCACTCGACTCGAAATCGAGCGTGGGGTTAAACTCACCGTGGGTTCGAATCCCACCCCTTCCGCCATTTCTAATCGTCCGGGCCGAATTCCATCTCGTCGAGAGAGTGGCCCAGGGCGCGGGCTTCGATCGCCTGGAGGCGGCGCAGGACTTCGGAGAGGAGGAGTTCATTCTTTAAGTTCACCCGGTAATCGAGGTCGGCGCGGATCCGGTCTTTGTGCCCCTGGCGGTTTTGAGACATCATGATGATGGGCGCCTGCAAGCCAGCCACCAGGGCAAAAACGAGGTTGAGCAGAACGTAGGGGTATTCGTCGAACGGACGAAACATAAACCAGGTGTTGAGCGCGATCCAAAAGAGCGAAAAGGCGACTGCAGCCCCAATGAATTTCCAGCTTCCGCCGAATTCGGCGAGCAGGTCCGCCGCCCGATCAGCCACCGTGAGGCGTGCATCCTCTTCCTCGTTGAGGTTGCGCGACACCCGATGCCGCAGGAGATCGTCGGTCCGGCGTAGCCGATGGGTCAGTGCGGTCAGGATGCCGAGCGCGATGTCGGGATTTTTGCGCAGAAACGAGCGAAAATCGTCCCGCGGCAGAACCGCCAGCCGAGAGTCGACCTTCGCGATCGCATCTGCGGATCGGGGATTCCCGTCGAGCAACGACATCTCGCCGAAGAAATCGCCCGGCCCCATTTCGGCCAGGGAGGTGTCGTGGCCGTCCGCGTCTTTGACGCTGATGCAGACGCAGCCCTGCTCGACCAAATACATGGAATCGCCCGGTTCACCCCGGTGAAAAAGAGGAGTGCCGCGGGCCACGTCGCGCGTCGAAAGAAGCTCGCAAAGTTCGGTCGCGGCCATTTCATCCAGCGCCCGGAAAAGCGGAACTGATCGCAGAGCATCAATTTTCATTGCCAGGAAGGTTTGGGGATCATTTCGGAGTTGATTGTGATTCGTCCTTTGTCTCGCGTCCACGAAAAGGCGCGCCCGCCGTGAAAAAGTATGGGCGGCCCGGGTTCGTTAGGCGAGAGGTCATGGCGATTTGATTTCGGCCGGAAAGGTTTCCCCCGCGCTCCGCCCTAACGAATCGATTCCGCTACAAATCGTTTAAGGCGCGAAGTGCTTTCTCCACGTTCGAAGGGCGCAGAATCATGAGCCCGGTTTCCGCCTTCGCGCTCGAGGCAAGGTAGGCGT
>JACCZO010000166.1 GCA_013695925.1 Chthoniobacterales bacterium | reverse complement strand
CCGGAACACTCCACGCCGGCAGGGAGCTTCCTACCTGCTGCTGAATAAGAGCGTTCAATCCCAGCTCTTGTGAAACCGCAGCCAATGGCCAGGCGATGGCAAGAATCGCCAGAGTGGTCATGATTTCGTTCCCACCGGAAATAACATCGGCGGTCAGTTGCTTTAGATTATACTTTTGAAACCCGTAAAAGATCGCGGTGACAACGATTGAGATGAACAGTGCCACGAGCATGGCCCTGTTCGGTTCCGTGTTGGTTATCGCTGATAAAATGGAGGCGCTGCGCGATTTTTCTCTTCCGAAAAGCCAAAAGAAGAAAAAGCTCAACAGAATTACAGATATCATGGGAACAATGAGGTTGATCACCCGTGGTCTTATCGCGGGTTTGGGATCTTCCATGTTCATGCCCGTTGCTGGCTTGCCGCCATGCGGGGCTTTAGGCTTGTGGTCGGTCTTCTTGAATTGAACAAAGATGGAAAGGAAGGTGATCAGAATGACCACGATGCTGAAGAATTCCAAGGGGATGGCTTTAAGCCAGATGGTGTAGGCGGAATTGCTTTCCGCGACTCCGGCAATTTTCAAGCCCTGGGTAATGATCGCGACATTGAATCCCACGTAGGTAGTGGCGATGGGGATCAGTTCCACCACTGGACTGGCGGTGTTGTTCAGCATGAAGGCCAGCCGCTCTGCGGCGATCTTATTTTTTTCCGCGAGAGAACGAGTAATCGAACCAGCGCCAACAATCCGGAATCCGCAATCAATAAAAGTCACGGGAATCAAGGCCCACAAGGTGAAGAAAACCCCTTTCTCACTTTTAATGTGTTTTTCGGCTCTGTCGGAAAAAGCCTTGATACCACCTGAGCGTTTTATGATTCCAATCAAGCCGCTGAACAAATACAGAAACAGGAGCACCTGAAGGTTTTCCTTGTCCGTCAAGGTTTTCACAATCTGGTCCACGGCAGTTGCAAAACCGCCGGTGACTGTGGGATGTAAAAGATAACTGCCGGTTAACAGTCCTATCAAAAGAGAAGGAAGTATTTTTTTTGACCAGATGGCTATCGCTATCGTGATCAGCGGAGGCAACAGTGAAAGCCACGTATTCATTTTATTGCTTGTGGCGTTTGGATTTGGCTTTCCGGAATCGGCACAAACGGTCGGATCGGACAATCAAGCGCATCCATTTGTATGGTTCATAATTAAGCGCCTTAGGTTGAGTTGCGACCCACTTGTCACAGGCCACTATCCACCACAGCAGCCGGAATTTTCCTCGGGCTTCGCCACTGCGGGCGGGGATAGAAACTTTTGCCGGCAGTGGTCGCTGCAAAAGTAGACCGTCTCTCCATCGCGTTCGGCGTGGAAAGCGGCGGTGGTGTCGACGGTCATGCCGCAGATGGGGTCGATGGCTTCGGTTTTGGATGGGTTCATGTTCGTTGTTGTTTCTGGTTTGTTTTGATGGTGCTTTCGATTTCGGTTGCCCCTGGGCTGGAGAGATTCAATCGGACGTATTGTTTCGCGTGCTGGTCATGGCACCCCATTGCCCCCAGTGCGGGATGAACATCGGCACCCGTTTCCGGTATTCGCGATATTCATCGCCGAATTCTTCCTCGACTTTTCGCTCCTCGCTGCGCGCCAGCAGGTAATAGGCAAGAACGATGACGGGGAATAGCGCGACGGAGAAAACGGTGGGCCAATGCACGATGCCCTCGCCGAATAACGCGATGAAAAGTCCGGTGTATTGCGGGTGCCGCACCAAACCATAGAGGCGGTCCGTGACGAGCCGGCCTTCCTTTCGGGCGCGGTGAAGCTCGCGCCATCCTTCCATGAATATTCCAAAGCCGGCGAACAGCAGCATGTAGCCGAGGATCATCGAGATCATCATGCCCGTCTCGCCCCAACCCAGTAGCGTGGACCAAAGGTTGGCGTTGAGGTTGGTCTGATCCAGGCCGAAGAACCGGACGAGCAGATAGATGGTGAGCGGAAAGCCATACATCTCCGCATAGAGGGCAATGATGAACGCCTGGATCACGCCCGCACTCGCCCACTCCTTCCACGTCTTGGGCGCGAGGTAGCGGTAGAGCAGCCATGAGGCGATCACGATCACGATGAGGGCGAGGCCCCACGCACCGGAATGGGCAATGTGTTCTTTCAACGGTTTGCTTTTTCGATCATTTACCCAGGGACACGGTTCGCAACCGCAGAGCATTCAAGACGACGGAGAGGGAGCTGAAGCTCATCGCCGCGCCGGCAATGATCGGGCTCAGCAGCAGGCCGAAGAATGGGTAGAGAATGCCGGCGGCGATGGGGACGCCGAGGGCGTTGTAGATGAAGGCGAAGAAAAGGTTTTGACGGATGTTGCGCATCACGGCGCGGCTGACGTGGATGGCTTTGGTGATGCCCATCAGGTCGCCTTTCACCAGCGTGATGCCGGCGCTCTCGATGGCTACGTCGGTGCCAGTGCCCATCGCGATGCCGACGTTTGCCTCGGCCAGCGCGGGCGCGTCGTTGATGCCGTCGCCGGCCATCGCGACGATGGCGCCTTCGCTCTTCAATTTGCGGACGATCTCGATCTTGTCGCGCGGGACGACTTCGGCGTGAACTTCGTCGATGCCCAGCTCGCGGGCGACGGCTTCGGCGGTCTTGCGGTTGTCGCCGGTGCACATGATGACTTTGAGCCCGAGCGCGTGCAGTGCTTTGATTGCTTCCGGCGTGCTTTCCTTGATCGGGTCGGCGATGGCGAGGATGCCTGATACCTGATTGTCGGTCGCGACCCACACGACCGTCTGCGCTTTCTCCTGCCACGCTTGCGCGTCGCGCTTGAGGCTGTCGGGAATGTTGACCCCCGAATCGGCGAGGAACTTCTCTTTGCCGACACGCACCGTTTTTCCATCGATGGCGCCGGTCACGCCGCCGGCGGTGGTGGATTCAAAACCCTTCACTGCAAGCAGCTCGAGTTTCTGCTCTTTCGCCGCATCGACGATGGCGCGCGCCAGCGGATGCTCGCTGCTTTGCTCGATGGACGCGGCGATTTGCAGCAGGTGCTTTTGGTCGCCGCCCGCGATGGTTTTGCGTTCCGTGACGCGCGGCTTGCCGGCGGTGAGCGTACCGGTCTTGTCGGTGACGAGATGCGTGACCTTTTCCGTCGTCTCGATGGCTTCGGCGTTTTTGACCAGAATGCCGGTCTGCGCGGCCCGGCCCACTCCGACCATGATCGACATCGGCGTGGCCAGACCGAGCGCGCACGGACACGCAATGATGAGCACGGCGACGGCATTGACCAGCGCGTAAGCCATCGCGGGCGCGGGCCCGAAAATCGCCCAGACGATGAACGTGAGGATGGCGATCCCGATGACCACCGGCACAAACCAGCCCGCCACGGTGTCGGCGAGTTTCTGGATCGGCGCGCGGCTGCGCTGCGCTTCGGCGACCATGTGGACAATTTGCGAGAGCAGCGTCTCGGAGCCGATCTTCTCCGCGCGCATGACGAAGGCGCCGGTCTGGTTCACCGTCGCGCCGATCACTTTGTCGCCGTCGCGTTTCTCCACCGGCATCGGCTCGCCGGTGATCATCGATTCGTCGAGGTTGCTGCGCCCCTCGGTAATCGAGCCGTCGATCGGTACCTTCTCCCCGGGCCGCACGCGGAGCAGGTCGCCTTTTTGGATTTGATCGACGGGTAACTCCTCTTCCTCGCCATCGCGGAGGAGGTGCGCGGTTTTTGCCGCCAGCCCGAGCAGCGCCTTGATCGCCTGGCCGGTGCGGCTGCGCGCCTTCGCTTCGAGCAACTGCCCGAGCAGGACGAGCACGGTGATGACCGCCGCCGCTTCAAAGTAAAGGCCGACTTCACCGCCCCGCCGGAAAGACGCGGGGAAAACGCCGGGCGCGAGCACCGCGACCGCGCTGTAAAAATAGGCCGCGCCGACCCCGACGGCGATGAGCGTGAACATGTTGAGGCTGCGGTTGACGACGGAGCGCCAGCCTTTCGTGAAAAACATTCCGCCTGCCCAGAGAACGACCGGTGTAGTGAGGGCGAACTCGATCCACTTCGACACGCTCTTCGGGATCAACGCCTCGAGATGGAATCCGGGAATCAAATGCCCCATTGCGATCACGAGCACGGGCGCCGTGAGGACGAGGCCGATCCAGAATTTGCGCGCGAGCGAGCGGATTTCCGCATCGTCCTCCGCATCACCCGAAACCGTCTTCGGCTCGAGCGGCATCCCGCATTTCGGGCAATCGCCCGGATGATCCTGCTCGATCTCCGGGTGCATCGGGCAGGTGTAGATGGTCTTCCCTTCCGTGGGCGGCGGGCTTATCCGCTCCAGCGCCATGCCGCATTTAGGACAATCGCCCGGTTTATCGGAGACCACTTCCGGATGCATCGGGCACGTATATTTGCCGCCCGCGATCTTTGATGCCGTTGCGCTCGTGTGGTGGTTCTCCCCGCGATGTTCGTGGTCGTGATGGTCGTCGCTCATAAGATTGAATTTGAAATCACGATTGGCCCGCCGCGCACGCTCCACAATCGCGGCATTCGGACTCGCGCCCGGGCGGCCGCTTTATTTCGATAGCCGCTGCGCACCCCAATTGTAGAAGGCCGCAATCATCGCACCCGCGAACCAGCCGAGCACAAACGTGCTCAGGATGCCGAGCAACACTTCGCCCAGCGGCACGTTTGTGCGCAGGATCGGCCCGACATCGATTCCGTGCAGCAGACTGTTGGCAAATGCGACCGCCCGGGCGTGCGAGACGGTGCTCATGGCGATGACGCAACCGAGGTAGAAGACGACGCCGGTGGTGCCGAACGCGACGCCGAGCCAGCGCGGACTAATCGTGTTTATCTGGTGGTTCATTATCATCCTTTCCGTGGCCGCCGTGACCCATGAAGAGGTGACAGCCAATCATGAGCACGGCGAAAATGATCAGCGTCACATTATTGCTCGCTCCGAGCGCGGGCAGAAGAAAGACGGCCAGGAACGCGAGGACGCAGCCGCCGACCATTTTCAATCCGCTCTTCATGTCACATGCTCCCTTTGATTGCGGCGCTTGACAGGCAGCGGCCATTTACAAACGAAGCCGGCCTCACTCATGTGCTCAGCATCGCGGGAGCGGAGCGACCTCGCTACGCATCCCCCCGAAAAGACTGCGCATCTTTTCAGGACACCGCCGGGTAAAGGCTCGCTATTTCACCACCAGAGGCGCAGACCGGCGACGAAGGAGATGGAGTCGGTGGTGTCTCCTTCGCGTTCCGCGAAACGGGCTGTCTCGCCGTATTGACGCAACCAGGAGACGCCAATGTAAGGCGCGATCTCGCGCCGGATTTCGTAGCGCAAACGCAGGCCGAGATCGGTTTCGTTGACGCCTTCGCCGACGCCCATTTTTTCATCGGATTGAATAGCCGCCGTCCCTTCGAACCGCGGCTGGAGCACGAGCTTTTGCGTGAGCAACAGATCGAAACTCACGGTGATACGCGCTGAGACGTCTCCGCGGTCGCTAATGAAAAGTGACGGCTCCAGCTCGAATAAATACGGCGCGATGCCCTGCAAACCGATCACGGCGTAGGTGCGCGCATCCGCCCGCCCGGTGCCGAGACTGCGCTCGGCGCGCGCCCCGATTTGGAAATCCCAGTTAGGTGCAATCAGGCGGCCATAAAGTAACTGGAGATCGCCTTCGCCCGATTGCCCGCCGCTGAGTTGCTGGCTGCCTTCGGTCTTGTACCACAGCCGGTTCTTGTCACCGCCCACCCAGCCGAAAATGTCCCAGCGAAACGTGTCCGGCCCGGAGCTGTTGAGGCGATACTCGAGGATCTCCGCGAGCGTGAAGCTGTGAATGATCCGATCACGCACCGGCGGCGGCAGCGGTTCCCTATGCTCCTGCAACTCGGCTGGCGAAAGCAATTCGCGCGAGCGATCGTCGCCCGGCGGCGGCGCCCACTTTTGATGCGGCCCGAGCACGGTGACGCCCGGCTCGGCAACGCGCGGCGGTCCCGCGGCGGTCTCGCCCGCCATTCCCGGCATCGCGCCCATCGGCTTCTTCGCGGAGCCGCCGGAGCTTTCCATCCCGGGCATCCCGCTCATCTCCTTCTTTGCCGGTTCCCCGGCGGGCTTCATCTCCGGCATTGCGCTCACGTCGGCGGCGGCTTCTCCGGCAGGCGGGGGAGTGGGCGTCGGACTCATTCCCGGCATCGACTCCATATCTTGCTGCGCCGAGGCGTCGCCGGGCCGCAGATAAATCGCGCCAGCCGCAAGCACGAGACAGAGAACAGCGCGCGCGATCGATCGTCTCATCCTTTTGCTTCCCCGTCTTTTGCCGTCACCGAAACGACGCGGAACATTCCCACTTCCATGTGATAAAGAATGTGGCAGTGGAAGGCCCACACGCCCGGCGCGTCCACCGTGATCTCCGAGGAGAGCCGATCGCCGGGCTTGAGCACGATGGTGTGTTTGCGCGGCTTATGCGCGCCGTGGCCGTTATCGAGTTCCATCCACATCCCGTGCAGGTGCAACGGGTGCTCCATCATGGTGTCGTTCACCCAGGTGAACCGGAGCCGCTCGCCGTAGTAGAACTGGATCGGCTCCATCGCCTCGGAATATTTCTTCCCATCGAAGGACCACATGTAGCGCTCCATGTTGCCGGTGGCGTGCAGCTCGATCTCGCGTTCGGGTGGGCGGCGGTCGTAGCCGGGCTCGAGGCTTTGGAGATCGGTGTAAACAAGCACGCGCCACGGCATGTTTTCCAGACCGGTCCCGGGTTCACCGAGACGGCTCTTCGGCGCCATCGCCACCGCTTGATTCGCTGGTCCGTGTTTGTCGGGTCCGTGCATCACGGCCGGACTGGCGTTCGTCGAATCGGTCATGTTCATCCCGGCCATCGAACCGCCTGCCGCGGAAGATTCCGCGCCGCCGTTCTGCATTCCATCCATGCCGCTCATCGCCATGCCCATATCCGCCATTGACCGCAAAGGCCGTTTCCGCCGCTCCGGCAGCGCGGCGCTCATCCCCGACCGGGGCGCCAATGTCCCGCGGGCATAGCCGCTCCGATCCATCGTCTCCGCGAAAATCGTGTAAGCGTCGCCGCCCGCCGGCTGCACGATCACGTCGTAGGTTTCCGCCACTCCAATGCGAAATTCATCCACCGTCACCGGTTTCACATTCTGTCCGTCAGCCTGCACGACCGTCATCCGCAGTCCCGGAATCCGCACGTCGAAGAACGTGACCGCGGCCGCATTGATGAACCGCAGCCGCACGCGTTCGCCGGGCCGGAAGAGGCCAGTCCAATTCGCTTCCGGCGCGAGGCCGTTCATTAGAAAAGTGAAGTGATGACCGGTAATGTCAGCGATGTCGCTCGGGTCCATGCGCATCCGGCCCCATGCGAGCCGTGTGGCCAGCGCCGGGCGCAGCCCGTCTTCCGACACATCGCGCAGGAAATCGCCGACCGTGGGGCGCTGATAATTTGAGTAGCTGCTCTCCTTTTTGAGCTTGGCCAGCATCGCTTCCGGTTCGCCGAACAGCCAGTCGCCAAGCACGATGACGTATTCGCGATCGTAGGCGAACGGCTCTGGCGCGATCGGATCGATAATCAGCGGCCCATACACGCCGAGCTGCTCCTGCACCGCGGTGTGGCTGTGATACCAGTAGGTGCCATTCTGCCGTACCGGAAAGCGATACTCGAAAGTCTCGCCCGCGCCGATGCCTGCATAGCTCACACCCGGCACGCCATCCATGCGGAACGGCAGGAGCAAGCCGTGCCAGTGGATCGACGCGGACTCGCCCTTGAGTTGATTCGTCACCCGGATCACCGCGTCCTGCCCCTCGCGCAGCCGCACGAGCGGCCCCGGCACAGTGCCGTTGATCGCGAGCGCTCGCGCCGGGCGCCCGGCGATCTCGATCTCTTGCTCGCCGATCGAGAGATAAATCAGGTGGCCGCTCAAAGCGCCATTTCCCCGCGGTCGCGCAGATGCCGGCACGATGCCGCCCAGCCCCGCCATCAGACCAGCCGCCGCCGCTCCTTTCACGAACTTGCGTCTGGTGACGGAAGAAGCGGGAACGTCTTTCATGGATCAAAGAGAGCGCATATTCTCGGCTGGTGCTTCAGGTTTCACCGCCAGGACGCTGGCGCCACATTGCCTCGCGATGCGGTCGCGGCTTTCGATGATGGCGCCAAGCCAACGGACAAGCGCCATTAGCATGAGGAGCGCGATCCCACCCGCCGCGCCCGCGACGAGCAGGAACAAAATCCACAGCTTCATAACGCCTTGCCTCGTCCACTCTTTCCGCGGGCATTCCGCGGCTCGCGCCCCTCTACTTCGCCGCAGTCGCACATCGCGTTCCCGCAGTTGCGCAGGGGCGTTGTCATCGGTTCGATCACTTCCGCCAAAATAGTCAGCCGCTGCCCAAGGATGCGGGCGTTGGCGCGGAAGAGCGCGAAGAAAAGAAAACGGGCGCCGATGCGCAGCACCAGCTCGGCGGAACTGATGAGACCAAAATAGGAGACGCGCCCGGGCTCGAGTTGCACGAGAGCGTTTGCGGGTGAGAACTCGGCCGCGGCGACCTTCCCGGAAAAGACTTTTCCTTGTGGAGTCGATAGTTCGACAAGAATGTCGCTCGCCCGACGCTGGCGCTTAAGAGATGGTCCTGCTCGTTTCACAGCAGCAGGATCGCACCGACTCCGCCCTGCCGGCTACGCATGCGCACGGAAAGACCGCGCACTTTTTCAGGATTTCGAACGCAGGCAGGAGCCTTAAACCGCACCGCTTTGCCGGGCGCGATACTCCGTCGGCGCCTCCCCGGCGAATCGCTTGAACGAGCGGTTGAACTGCGAGAGCGACTTGAAGCCCACATCGAAGGCCACCTCGCTGATTCGCGCCCGCGGATTGAGTAGCAGGTTCTTCGCTTTCTCGACCCGGACGCGCGCGACGTAATCGACAAAACGGATCCCAGTCGTCTTGCGGAAGAGCTCGCTGAAATAATTCGCGCTCACATTCACCAGCTTCGCCACCTGGCCGAGCGAGACTTCCTCTTGCGACCGGAGATCGATGATCTGGCGCGCGCGCGCGACCGCGGCCGGTTCGGCCTGATTCTGCCGCAAGAGAAGTTGATTCCCGCACGCGGCCAGATGCTCGGCAAAGATGGCGAGCAATTGCACGAGCGATTTGTAATGCGGCGCGGAGAAAACGCGGGTGGCGAAGTAAGCTTTCTCCGCGCGTTTCAAATCGGCGTGCCTGTTCCACCTCAGCAATGATTCGGCCACGCGCTTAAACTGCGCTTTGTCCGGCCGGTCCACGAAAATGTGACCTGTGTGCAGAAACGCGATCAGCTTCTCGCCCACGCGTACCGGCACGGCCGTTTCGCAGAGCCCGGCAAAACACTTCAAGGTTTTGGGTTCCAGTTGCGCTTCTTCTTCCAGCTTCTTTTGCACGGCGAGACAGGCGGCGCAGGACCGATTCGTCCTGGCCATCAACGCACAAAAAGGTGAGGCCGCTTTCCGCCACGCGCGCGTTTGATTCAAATCTCCCGGACCGTGCAGCGTCAACGCCAACCCAGTGGCCTGCGTGAAGGCCTGCTGATAATCGCGATAGATTCTTGATTTCGCCAAGGCTGCGGACAGAGGTCTGCCCGGCGGCATCCTTGCTTTTTCCGCGATTGATTTGTTCCGCGCGATTGTCACCCCCCTATACATGATCGGGGTCTCTCCTTTTCTTTCATCCTTCGCCGTCGAAGACGGCCATTATCGCTGCGCTCCGGCACCTCAGGTTTTCTTTCGATCCGAGACGGTGCGCGTGTTTCGCGCGTCGGGACGACGAGCACCGGACAATGCGCGTGCCGCACGACGTGTTCCGCCACGCTCCCGATCAGGACATGCACGAGACCAGTATGGCCGTGGGTGGCGTTAATGATGAGATCGTAGGCGCGATCCTCGGCGTATTGGCAAATCTGCTGCGCCGGGTTGCCCACTTGGATCAGCGTGCTGTAGGGCACGCCCTTGAAGTCGACGCCGCGCAGCAAACTGCGCATCTGCAAGCGGGCGCCGCGTTCGATCGCGGAAAGCGAGGGCGTCCGATCGTAGGCGGCCAGTTGTTCGGGCGCGATGAGCGGCTGCACCTGGACGACGTGCAGCAAGGTCAGCTCCGCTTTCCAGGCGCGCGCGAAGAAGAGCGCGTAACGCAGGCTCGCCAGCGTGCCGGGAGAAAAGTCGACCGGCACGAGAATTTTCATCCGCTTCGTGTTCGCGGTGCGGCGTTTCGTGCGCGCGACGAGATTGCGTTCGCGTTCGCGCACCACCAGGACGGGACAAGACGCGTGCCGCACGACGCGCTCGGCCGTGCTGCCGAGAAGGAGTCGCTTCCATCCGGTGCGCCCGTGCGTGGAGATGACGATTAACTTCGCTTTGAGTTCCGCAGCCAACTGGCAAATCTGATCGAAAGCGCGGCCGACTTTTACATGGGGTTGGGCGGAATATTTTGTGGCCAGTTTTTTGAGTTGGCTTTGGTAGTGCCGATTGATCGCATCGGCCGAGATGACGGGCGGAAGAAGCAGAAGAGACGGCACCGCGTAACTCGAATCCACGTCGTGCGCGTGGACGATGTGGAGTTTTCCGCCGAAAGAACTTCGCAGGAGCGCGGCGTAATCGAGGGCCCGAAGCGATTCCGGTGAAAAATCGATCGGCGCGAGAATGACCGGCGCGGCAGGTTTGCGTTTCGTGCCCTTGGAACGGGCGCGGGTCGTCGCTCTCACCGGAAGAGAGCCGCATCCGCGGCGGAAGAGGCAGTCAGGAACCGGGCCCGGGCCGATTGCAGGCGGTGAGTCATGACCGCGCTCATGCGTTTGAACAGTTCGAAACCGAGGCTGTGATCATTTTCGCAATATTCCCGCAGGACGGTGGCGTAGAAAAAGATCGCGCTCGTCGGCTGAGTCGCGCGAGCGGTGAAATGCCAAACGTAGGGAGGAAAAATCCACGACCAACCGAGCAAATCTCCACTGCCGAGAGTTT
>JACCZO010000165.1 GCA_013695925.1 Chthoniobacterales bacterium | reverse complement strand
GCCTGGAGCGCGGCCTGGACGTTGGCGATGACTCGATCGAGGCGCTCGGCGCTGCGGCCGGCATAGATCGGGCCGTCATAGACGTAGTATTGGGCCGAGGGCTGGTAGCCCCAGGCCGGATACCAGTAGCCGGCGTCGAAGTAGTAGTAGCCGCCACCGATGAGCTCGATGCGGCTGTAGTTTGACCGGTAATAATTCTGGTCGTGCATCTGCGGGCGGTAGGAGCGGAAGGCGACGTAGTTTTGGCCCTGCCATTGGTCGGCTCCGCTGATCGTGTGGCTCTGGTTGAAGGTGACGGCCGGCACTTGTTGCGGCCGGGGTTTCGCCTCGAAGTTGGCATGCTGGGTCTTGATCTTCTTGACCGTCTCGGTGTCGAGCGACTTGGTTTTGCCTTTCACTTTACCATCGGCCGCGGTGGCCTGGCCCGCTTGCGCCTCAGTGGTCGCTTCGGTTTGACCCTTGGCTTGTCTTTGGGCGCGTTTTTCGCCGCGGGATTGGGCCTTGGTGTTGGCGGCGTCCGGGCTGTCGGCGGTCGCGGTCTCGCTCTCGGATGTTTTGGCGGCGTCGCGGGCTTCGCGCCCCTGACGGGTCTGCGCCTTCACATCGGTGTCGCCTTCGGTCGCGGAGGTCTCAGTTTGCCGCTGCGCCCTGGCTTTGGCGGGTGCGGTCTCTGACGCGTTGGCCGGTGCTTCGTCGCGAGCATTCTGGCGCTCGGCGCGCTGCTCTTTGGCTTTCATGCCGCCACGGGGCCGATCGGGCGAACGCGCGCCCTCGGGTTTGCTCTGCGCCTGTCCGTCGCCGTCGGGGCGGGCTTTTTCCTGCTGCTGCTGGCGCTGTTTCTTTTTGCCGGGCGTGGCTTGTGCGTCGTCCTGCTGCGCCATGGCGCCAGCGGCCAGCGCGAGCGAACAGCCAATCATGATCGTGATTATTTTTTTCATCGTCTTCCTTGGGCGGTCTTGGTTTGGTTTTGTTCACATCCTTTTGAGTCTCGCGACTGCGATACCCGTCCCAGGATGTGATCGTTTCCCTCACGATGATTCGGGGATGGAGTGAGTCTTGGTTCCCCCCTGGAGATCAGATTTCCCCGCGCGGCCTGAGCGAAACCGGGAGTAGTAAACGCAACTCGTAGGTGGCGTGGATGCCTCGAATATTTTTTGCGGAAAAAGGGGCCACGGAGGGGGGGATTTCCGTTTCAGTGATGTCGCCAGAGGCGGCAATCACATCAAACTATGAAACACATTACCCTATCCATTCTTTGTCTGTCGGCGCTCTCGATCTCCGCCTTTGCGGAGGACAACGCGACGCCTGCGGCGGCTGACAACACCGCCCGCAACACGCGCGATCGGCAGAGCGAAACGAAGACATCTTTCGATCAATCCAACGACAAGAAGGATGTCGAAATCACGGCGGCGATCCGGCGCGCGGTCATGCATGAAGATAACCTCAGCATGACGGCAAAGAACGTAAAGATCATCACCGCAAACGGTGTCGTGACTTTGCGCGGCCCGGTGCAGACCGCGGCAGAAAAAGCCATGATCGCGAAGCTCGCCCAATCGGCCGCTGGCCAGGCGAAGATCGTCGATCAACTCGAAGTAAAGAAGTCGGAATAACTAATAACCTAAAAAAGAAAGATTAATCGTATGTCAAAGAACCAAGTTTTCGGTATCGCAAAGAGTCATTCGCAGGCGGAACAGATTGTCACCCGGCTGCAAGAGGCCGGTTTCCCGAGTGACGAGATCTCAATCCTGTTGCCGGACACAGAAGGCAAGCATGACATCGCCCATGTGACGGCGACCAAGGCGCCGGAAGGTGCGACGACGGGTGCCGCCGCCGGCGGCGTAACGGGCGGCGTGCTCGGTCTGCTCGCGGGCATCGGCGCGCTCGCAATCCCGGGCGTGGGCCCGTTTATCGCAGCAGGTCCGATCATGGCGGCGCTCGGCGGCGCGGCGATCGGTGGCACGACTGGCGGCATTGTCGGCGGCCTTATCGGGATGGGTATCCCGGAAGTGGAAGCCAAGCGGTACGAGGAGAAGCTTCGCACCGGCAATTACCTGATCGCGGTGCACGCGGAGGACGACCGCGAAGATGTGGCGAAGGAAATCTTCGAGAACGCCGGGGCGGAAGATATTACGAGCTCGGCCATGTCGTCGACTCCAGCCGGTGACGGCAGAGCTACCTGACAGAATTAAGCTGACTGGGCGCCCTGTGTCGAAAGACATGGGGCGCCTTTTTTTTTGGAAGAGAACCGTCGCCGGGTGCCCAGTAGAAATAACGGGGAGGTGGGGTGAAAAGAAATGTTGAAAAGCTGAAGCTGAACGGCGTCCGTGGGGGCTTTGATTTCTAACGAGCGGGCGCAACCCGCGGCGGGACGTGGAAATTCAGCGGATGTCACGAAGTCTCGTTTGACCTCCGGGCGGTTTAGGCGAAGCGATTTTGTATAATGAATACGAGCGAAGTCGGCAAGAAGGTGGTGGAGTTGGTCCGCAGACAAGCCTGGCGCGAAGCGATCGATACGCTCTACGGCGATGATGTCGTGAGCGTGGAGGCGCGCGGGAGGGATGG
>JACCZO010000151.1 GCA_013695925.1 Chthoniobacterales bacterium | reverse complement strand
GACGGGTTTGCCGATGCGCAAACAACGCTTCACGATCCGGCGCTGGATGATCGGCAGTTCCTCCATCGGGCATTCGATGCCCAGATCACCGCGTGCCACCAGGATGATGTCGGCCGCACGGATCATCATGTCGAGGTCCTTGACCGCGCTGGCGCTCTCGATTTTGGCCACGACAAGGGCGCTGCTTCCGCCTTGGCGCAAAAGCCGGCGGAGCTGATCGAGGTCTTCCTTTTTCCGGGCGAAACTGAGGGCCACGAAATCAATTTTTAGCTCAATCCCGAGCGCGATATCGGCGAGGTCCTTTTCCGTCAGGGCGGGGAGATTCACGTGCACGCCCGGGAGATTGATATGGCGGCGCGAACCGAGCGCGCCGGCGGTTAAAACCGAGTTGCGAATGCGATTGTCTTTTTTTTCCAGCACGCGCACCTGCATGAGGCCGTTGTCGAGGAGAATAACGTCGCCGACCGAGACGTCGTCGATCAGGCCGTCGTAGTTGACCGTGATCGAGTTCGGTTCCGTGGCGCTGGCGTTGCCGACCGTGATCTCGAGCGTGTCTCCGACCGCGAGCTGGAGATCGTGTGCCAGCATCCCGGTGCGAATCGCGGGCCCCTGGGTGTCGAGGAGCAGGCCGACGTTGCGTTCGCATTTTTGCGCGATCGATCGTACGCGGGGCACGATCTCACGCACCCACTCGTGTTTGGCGTGGCTCATGTTGAGCCGAAAGGTGTCGGTCCCGGCCAGGATCATCTTTTCGATAATCTCGGTACTCTCGGAAGAGGGGCCGAGGGTGCAGATGATTCGGGTCTTGCGCATCGCGCTCAGGATTCAATCCCACCTCGCAAATGCAAGGCGTTTTCTGCGGACGGCTCCCTAACGAGAGCAGGGCTCAAAGCGGAACCCGGGCAGATCGCGGGAGAGGTTTGGATTGTAGAACGGATCGCGCTCCAACTGCTCGCCCCAGCGTTGCTTCATCCAGACCGCTTCGCTCGAGGTTTGGGCTTCCGGCCGGAGCCCGGCGCCGCGCCAGGTGAGGTTCGCGTAGGGCGTCCAGACCACCTGTAACCCGCGTTCGCGCAGCCGGAGGCAGAAATCCACGTCGTAAAAATGTTCCGGCAGATTCCTTTCATCGAATCCGTTTAGTTCGAGGAAAACATCCTTTCGCACTGCGAGGCAGGCCGCAGAGACGGCGGAGAAGTTTTGCGTCAGCCAGGCGCGGTTGAAATATCCGGGATGACCGCGCGGGATGCCGTAAAAGGCGGGCGTCGCGACCCCGCCCAGACCGAGAATGAGCGCGCCATCCTCCAACGTCCCGCTCGCAGACCAGAGACGCGCGCCGACCGCGCCGATCTCCGGCCTAACGACCAGGCATAGCATTTCGTCTGACCACGCCGGATCGTCCGCCTCGATTTCGTCGCTCAGGAAAATCAGAACATCAGCTTCGGTGGCGCGTGCAGCTCGATTCGCCTCGGCGGCTCCCGCTGGCAGGCGAAGAATCGCGACCTCAGGCGGGGGCTTGGGCAGCTCGTAGATGACCCGATGCGACTCTGCATTTTCCTGGCAGGCGACCGCTTCTGCGGCGATGTCCTGCTCCCGCAAATAACTGTTCAGCGCCCGCCTCGCGGCGTGACGTGCCTCCGGTTTTGCATCGGGCTGATCGGCCAGACTGCCTGTCACCATCCGCCAGTGGTAAAGGATGCGCGGGATGTGGCGGATCTGTTCCGGTCGCAGACGGGCGCAGGTGCGCAAAGCCAGATCGTAATCCTGCGAGCCTTCGAATCCGGCGCGGAACCCGCCAATTTCGCGCAGCAGTTCCAGGCGATAAACGCCGAGATGATTCAGATAATTTTGACCGAGAAAAAGTTCGGGATTCCAATCCGGTTTGAAAAACGGATTGATCCGCTCGCCGGACGCATCGACGAAATCTTCATCGGAATAGATGAGGCCGGCGTCGGGATGGGCGGTGATCTCGCGCGCCACTTCGGAGAGCGCGTTCTCCGCCAGCAAATCATCCTGGTCGAGCAGCGCGCCCCAATCGCCGCCCGCGAGCGCGAGGGCGGAATTGGAGCAGGCCGCGATGCCGCCGTTGGCTTCGCGGAAGACAAGCTTGATCCGCGAATCGCGCTTTCCCTTCTCTTCCAGGAAAGGCCGAACGCGTTCATCGGTTGAACGATCGTCCGCGACGCATAATTCCCAGGGCGCGTAGCTTTGCGCACGTACCGATTCGATTACCTCCTCGAGAAACCTCAGCGCGGGATTGTAAACCGGCATCAGGACCGAAATAACGGGCGTCATGGCTTTCCTCTTACCTGTTCGATCAGGCGTGCGAATGATTTTCCCAGGCGATCGATCGAGAAATTTTCGTGGAAGGTCCGGCGCGCATTTGCGCCTAACGTTGCCACCAGGCCGGGTTCGTTCAGGCAACGGCTCAGCGCCTGCGCGAGAGCCGCGCTATTTTCCGGCGGAACAATGAGCGCATTTTTGCCGTCGGTCAGCCATTCCGAAATGCCACCGACGTCGGTGCTGACAATCGCTTTGCCGAGACTCATCGCTTCCAGGATTGCGATCGGCATGGTTTCATCGCGCGAGGCGCAAACCAGCACATCCGAAGAGCTCGTCGCGGCGAGAGCGGCGTCGTGCTCCTGGGCGCCGCTCAGCTCAACGTTAGGCAAGTGCCCCGCGCGGGTCGCGAGTTCTTCGTAAAACTCCGTCTCCAATTTCCGGCCGGCCATGCGGAACCCGCCCCGTTCTCGCGTCTCCGGTGGGATTTGCGCGATCGCTTCCAGGAAAACGTCCTGGCCTTTGCGTCGTTCGTAGCTTCCGAGAAGAAGGAATTGGCGCGGCGCCCGACCTCCTCGTGCAGGCTTCCCCTGATCTGCTGCCGGCGGAATTCCGTACGGCACTACCTCGATCGCACGATCAGTAAATGCCGCATAGAGCTGCGCCGTCCGGCGCGTTGGCATGACGACGAGATCGGCCAGTTCGAGTGCCGGCTGCATCCCGGGATTGTGCGCGAGCAAATGCTCCGCCACCCGGCTCTCGTGGATGTACCAGATCACCGGGACGCATTCCGCATGCGCCGATTCCACCGCTGCCCACATCACCAAAGTGTTGGCGACAACGACGTCGTGATCCCGGCAGAGAGCCCGCAATTCGTCCAGCTTCGGCGGCGCGGAGAGATCGACCACCGGGAAAACCTGCGCGCCCATCTCCGCCAGCGACTCCGAGATCGGTCCCGACTCGGCCGCGCCGCTCTTCGGGACGGCGGCGGCGACATCATATCCGCGCGCCTGTAGCGCCCGCACGACGTGCCACAATTGGATCGGCGCGCCGCTCCAGGTCGTTTCATGGAAGAAAAAGAGGACGCGGATCCTGGGAAGAATCCCGAGGCGACGCAGGAGTGAAAGAAATGATGGCGGCACGCGGTG
>JACCZO010000148.1 GCA_013695925.1 Chthoniobacterales bacterium | reverse complement strand
ACACCGCCGTGCCCGGGAATCGCGGCGCTCCAATCCTTCACCCCGAGATCACGCTTCAGCACGCTGAGCGCGAGATCGCCCAGCGGCCCGCCGATACCGACGATCAAGCCGGTGAGGATCAATTGCGCGGGACCAAAAAACGGAAAAGAAAACCGCAACAGCCACGGCAAGATCATCGCGACGAGCAGGGCGCCGAGCGCGCCTTCCCAGGTCTTGCGCGGACTAATCTCGCTGCGCAAGGGATGACGCCCAAACATTTTTCCAAAAGTGAAGGCAGCCACATCGGTCACTTCCGTGGCGAAGAGCAGATAGCAGAGATAGCCATAAGCGTGGCGCGAGTTTGCGAGCAGCCCGAGATGCCCCCACATCCACCCGAGCAAAACCACTGCGATTACGCCTAACGACACTTTTCGGATCTCGCCTTCGACCCGGTTGCGCCTGATGGGGACGAGGAGGAGGAGCGCAATTGCGAGGGCCGGGAAGGACATCGCGCCGCGACCGGAAAGTGCCGCGAGTCCTGCCAGGACGATCCCTCCATAAACAACCGCGCTCATTAATCGATCAGCCGCCAACTCGGAAACGCGCAGGAAATCCCGGGCTCCCAAAAGACCAACCGCGGTCACGCCGAGGATGAAAGGGACTCGACCGGCAAAAAGGAAAAGTGCCGACAGCGGCGCCAGCCAAAGCCAGGCCCAGTAAGTTTTCCAAACGCTGCCCAGCTCGATCCGAAAGACCAGATGCAAGAGCGCGAGGACGACTCCCGCGCCCGCCAGAACAGCAAGCACGAGTCCGAGATAGGCCCGGAAAACTGGATCGTGCAGCGCCGCGGAAGGAGACATCAACGACTCTTCCCCGGCAAAGCGCGCAGAATGCGGGCGAGCCGCTGCGCGCTCGTTTGCAGGCAACCGGCGATGACCACCACGCAGGCCCATTCCAAGGTGGTCAGCCCGGCGAAAACTTTGTTGCTCTGATTCCCACGCAAGATCGCGTAGGTCAGCCACGCGCCCAGCCCGAGCGCCACCATTCTCCACGGTTTCGACATCCACCCGCCGAACTCCCGCTGCCCGCCGACCGCCTGTCCGAGAATCCCGATGTAGGCCGTGCCTAACGACGTCAACGCCGCCCAATAACCGAAGAGCGGATGCATCCAGCCACTGTGCGCCGCGCCCACGAAAATGAGCACGTCAGAAACGCGATCGGGCAGATCGTTCAATACTTCGCCCCGCCGGCTCGCCTCGTTGGAAGTGAGCGCGACCATGCCGTCGAGCATGTTGCACCAGAGACGCAACAAACAGAAGAGCGGCGCGATGAGGAGAAGCGCGGGATGGCGCGCCGATTGCCAGAAAGAGAGCGCCGCAAACCCCGCCGCAACGAGCGAGAAATAAGAGATCGCGTCGGCGTGAATCCCGGAGCGGACGCAAAATTTCGTTGCGCCACGCGCCGTCGCGCGGAACAAATCTGCGATTGGCCGGCGCGCAGCCGGTTGATACCCAGGCATGGGCCAAGGCTTGCCGAATTCAGGGGCGAATGTCCACGCGGATCAACCCGGGCGGACCGCGCCGATGTTCGTCCTCGGCGGAGCGCGGCGATGACGTTCAGTTTTAGCGCGACTTGCTCCATTGGAACTTCCGAGATTGTCTGAAGTGATGGAACTCCAGAATGTTTCCTAAGAAGGACGCGGATCGCATTCTGGAACCCTTGCTGGAATCGGCCAATGGGTCTGCATCAGTGAATGCGGTCGGCCGGTGGGACGTATTCATTGGGCAGACCGTCAACGATCACGCCCCGGAACTGGGCTGCCGTACGCAAGGCGATCTCGCGTTCGGGATTGATGAAAGGCACTCCCTGAACTCGCACCAGTGAATTGAGCAAGCCCGCCACTCCCGGATTGTCCGACGTCCAAGTAACACCGTCGAGGCAGGCGGTCGCGTCGGAAAGTGCTGGCAATTTCACGGTCGTCATCCGCTATCATTGTGCGGCACGTTGTAAATCCAATCAAAGATTTCCGACTGCCCGGCGCCAGAACCCACGCGAAAAATCTTAGCAAGTTCTTGGGGCCGGGCTGACATCCGCCGATCTCTGGCTTTTTCTCTTGCCTCCCGCAGATGAGCCGACCAGCATCGCCCCAAATGTTAGGCGCTGCACTGAACGATCCGCGAGCGGCACGCTGCGCCACCCAATAGGAAGATCAATGGCAGAACCAAAGCTGGAG